>JBBJOE010000158.1:0-6330 GCA_037721765.1 Thermomicrobiales bacterium | reverse complement strand
GGCGCCAGGGGTTGACCGCGTGGACCGGGACGCCGAGCCAGCCGTAGTGGTCGACGATCACCGAGGAGAGCATCTGGCCGACCACCAGCAGGGCGAACAGGAAGGCGGCCCCGAGACGGGAGACGAGGGCCAGGCTGCCGAGGACATAGAGGGCGCCGATCAGGCCGCCCGTCCAGAGCCACCACGGGGACGACGCGACCCGCTCCCCCGGCACCGGTTGCCAGGTCGCCACGGTCAGGACCAGCATCAGCGCGGTGCTGACCAGTACCGAGACCAGGGCCGCCCGGATCGGGTCATCGAGGGCCGTCCGTAGCCGCCCATTGATGACCGCCTGCACCGGCAACGTCATCCCCATCCCCACCGCCACGACCGCCAGCACCCAGACCATGCCCCCGCCCTTCTGTGCCATCTCGTCCCCCGCTCACCCGCGTTCCCGTCTGGTGATGAGAGGGCATCGTAGCAAGCGGGGCGGTCAGACGACACATTGTCCTGGCCCCGATCAGGATCTGGCCGCCGTCACTCAGTCGCAGGTCACGACCACGGAGCCGTCCGCATTGGTGTGGTAGTCGATCGTGCCCCCGTCCGGGGTCGCGAGGCGGATCAGGTAGCCGGGGGTGATGACCTGGGCCGCGAAGCCGTCGCCGGGGCAGCCGAGGCTGGCGTCCGGCCAATCGACCGACTCGACGGAGACGACCGCATAGTCGTCGGGGGTTCCGCCGAGGCGCGAGGCCGCGTCCGTCCGAGCGGCGCTGACGGCAGGTCCGGCGGCCGGGTCGATCGCGAGGGCGGTCGTCGGGGACGGTTCGCCCGGCGTGCCGACCGTCGGGTCAGTGACCAGGCACGGGGTCGCGGCCGACGAGGCGCCGGGGGTCGCGGCCGGCGAGGCCAGCGGTGTGGAGTCGGGAGTCGCGTTCGGGGACGCCGGCGGGGAGGCCGCGCCGGGCGTGGCGCAGGCCTGGACCCGGGCCGGATCACCGGTCGAGGAGCCCGCCACGCCGGGACGTGTGCCCACCGCCGCGATGGCGACCAGAGCGCAGAGACCGACGACGACGGCCAGCGCGGCGTGACGTGTCATGGTACTCCTCCTCGACGGTCCGGTCGGCCGGATCCCCAGAGCGCGGTCGCGTCATCCTACCGGAGGACGCCTGGGAGTGCCGCGACCCGGACCGCCCTCGACAGAGAATGTCCTCTCGGTGCCGCTCGCTGCTCCGTCCTGGGGTACGCCGCGTCCGCGGCGGACAGACGTTTTGGCAATCGGCGGCGAGCGGCATTCCTAGATGGCGGTGTCTGGCCGTGACGCCGTCTTCGCGATACCCGTCTTCGGGACCAGTGGGTACCGGCCTAGGGTCTCGTGCCTTGCCCCGTCGCGGCCCAGGATGCTGCGGACCAGGACAATCTCGTCGATGGGGACCTGGAGCGGGGCCCTGGCGGTCGCCCGGCCGCGTTCGGCCTCGTCGGCGAAGCGGCGGCGGATCGCCTCCGGCAGGTGCCGGGTCATCAGGTTTCCACCCGAGCGGACCCGACCCAGGGTGATGTGGGGGTGGAACGGCCGGTCATCGTGGGGGAGGTCCAGTTCCCGGAGAAGGCCGGTGATCGCCTCCCGCAGGGTTACCAGGCGGTGGGCCGGGCCGTAGAGGCCGAGCCAGAGGACGCGGGGAAGTTTGAGGTTGGGGAAGACGCCCAGGTCGGCGGTCCGGAGCCGAAAGGGGGCGTGGGCGGCGATCCGGACCGGCAGGGCCATCCGCAGCAGTTCGGCCTGCTCGGCCGGCACCTCGCCGATGAAGGCGATGGTCAGGTGGGAGGTGTCCGGCGCCACCCAGCGGACTGGCCACCCCTCCTTCTCCAGGTCGCCGACGAGGTCTCCGACCAGCGCCGTCACCTCGGCGGGCAACGGGACGGCGAGGAACAGGCGCCAGGGAGCATCAGGCGTATCGGGGTCGGGCGGGCGCTCCTTGGGTGGGCGGCGGGCCTTGCGTGGCATGGAGGCAGTATAGATGCCACTATTCGGACGGACCGCGCCCGGTCGGTGGCGGATCGTGGAGATTCGGTCGGTACGGCGCAGACCGTCGGGCAGACGTGGCCGCCCCGTGTGACCGCCGTCCGGCGCTGGCCCCTATCCTGCCCCACCGGACACCTCTGGTCGCACCATGACCCGCCGTCCCGGGTCGTACCGCGTCCAGAGTCGCGTCGACGGGACATGGCGCGACCGGGTAGCCGTGGCCGAGAGAACCGTCGATGCCGGGCCGCACGGGTGCCCACGCCGACGATACCGCCGGAGAGGATCGTGTCCATGACCGCCAGCGCCACCGCGTTTCTCGGTCCCCGGGGGACATTCAGCGAGGAGGCCGCCCTCGGCTACGTGGCCCGGCGGGCGGACCTGGCCGACGGTGGCGACGCGTCGACGCGGTTGCTGCCCTTCACCAGCATCCCGGCCCTGACGGCGGCGGTCGAGACGGGCCTGGCGACCGAGGCCCTGCTGCCGATCGAGAACTCGATCGAGGGATCGGTCAGCACCACCCTCGACCTGCTGATCCACGAGACCGCGCTGCGGATCGTCGCCGAGGTGGTCTTGCCCGTCCGGCACTTCCTGGTCACCGCGCCGAGCGTGGGGCTGGAAGACATCCGCGTCGTCACCTCCCACCCCAACGCCCTCGGCCAATGCCGTCGCTTCCTCGATCGGTGCTTGCCCGACGCGGCGCAGGTCGCGGCCCTGAGCACGGCGGCGGCGGTCCAGGCGGCCGTCGCGGCGACGGAGACCGGGACAGCCGGGATCGGTACCGCCCGCGCTGCCGTGCTGTACGGCGGGGTCGTGCTGGCCCACGACATCCAGGACACCAGCGCCAATCTGACCCGCTTCATCGCCCTGGCCCGGCGCGACGCCCCGCCCACCGGCGACGACAAGACCTCCATCGGGTTCACGGTCAAGGCCAACGTGGCCGGCGCCCTCTATGGCATCATGAGCGAGTTGGCGACCGAGGGCATCCAGATGACCAAGGTCGAGAGCCGGCCGACCAAGGGCGGCCTGGGCGACTATGTCTTCCTGGTCGACATCGAGGGACATCGCGAGGACGACACCGTCGCGCGGACCTTGGATCGGCTGCGGGACCGCACCGCCCGCCTCTGGGAGTTTGGCTCCTACCCCCGCTTCCCAATCGAGACCCTGGCCGGACAGATCGGCACGGAGTCGGTAGACGGTAGACGGTAGGCGGCGGGCGGCAGGCGGCAGGCGGCAGGACGAGTTTGGCGCCCGGCGGGCGATGATCACAGCACGAGGCTTTGCCCGATGTCACGCTTGTTGATCCATGACACCCTGGTCACGTCGCCCTGGGCGGCGCCCGCCCGCGCCGGGCGGGACGAGACGGCCGTGCCGGCCGAAGCCCACGAGACGCTCAAGGCCGCCGACCTCGGCGAAGACGACGCGGCCCTACTGCCCGCCGGGGAACTTCTCGATCTGCACCCGAGTCACCGGGTCGTCCCCGATGTCGCCGTGGTGGCCGGGACCACGGGAACGATCCGGATGCGGGTGCCCGTCCGGCCAGACGAGATCGAGCGCAGTGCCGTCTACCTGAGCGAGACGACGCGGACCGCCGAACTGCTGGCCCGGGCGCTGCTGCAACCCTTCTACGGGATCGTGCCGGCGGGGTGGACACGCGAGCCGGCGGCCGACGCCCAGGTGGTGGTGCTGGACGGCATCGCGGCGCTGGAGCCGCCGGAGGCGGGCTTCGTCGAGGATCTCAGCCGGGCCTGGTTGATCCTGACCGACACGCCGGTCGTTTCCCACGTCTTGGTCGTCCCGATGACTTGGGACCGGGCCCGGACGACGCCCGTGCTGGAGAGCCTGGCGGTGCTCCGGGCGACAGGGCACCGCCGGCGACGCGACATCCGGGCTGCCCTGGTGGCGGATCGGGAGATCGACCGCGACGCTCTCGCCGATCTCCTGACCGAACACCGGACCGCCCTCGAACTGGCCGACCGGCGGGCCCTGCTGATGTTACTCCAACTCGGGACCCGCGGCTCCGACCTGCCGAAGGTGCCTTCCCTGACGTTCCTGGACGACCCCGGGTCGAGCGAGGCCGGAGACGCCTGACTCGACCGGTCGAACGAAAAGTGCCCGAGCGCGGGTAACCCCGGCAGCGCCCGGGTCGAGCGTGGAGCGACCGAGCGCGCCGGAACGTCGTTGGCTCCTCTGTTCCCAATGCTCGAACCGTGACCTGGCCCAATCCCGGCGAGCGGCCCGGGGCTACTCGGCCTTCCACTCGCGTTCGCTGACCGCCCGCCGCTCAGTCCGCCGAGATCTCGGCCGCCCACTGCCGGAAGGACCCGGCCAGTGTCGCCTGCCGATCGGCCCCCGTGTCCCCCGCCCCGAGCAGCGCGGCCTCGGCCGTGCCCAGGGCGCGGTAGAGGTCGCGGACCAGCATCCTGGATTCGGTCGGCGCTTGGCCGAGGGCCGCCAGGGTCTTCTCGACCTGGATGGTGTGCTGGCTGAGATGCGCGGCGTAGCGGTGCATCCGGAACCGGACCGGAAATCGAACGTCTTCCCAGAAGCGGGAGGGCACGTCGAGGTCCTCGTCGGTCAGCGCGACGAGATCGGTGACGACGCGGCGGTGCAGTGCTTCGGCCGCCGCCAGCACCGCGCGGGTCCCGCCGGCCGGTACCGCCGATTCGGGATACCCGAGCGCGACGGACGCCTCGTCGAAGGCGCGATTGACGTCTGTCTCGGCCACGCTGTCGAAGGTGCCGCGCAGCGAGCCGAGGATCGCCACGGTGAAGGCATTCTCGACCTCCATCATGTGCCCGATCGCCTCTCGCACTGGCCATTCGTCTGCGGCCGGGGCCTGATCCATGTGTTGGTCCGGTAGCCCGACCACCAGACCATGCAGGTCTCGGAACGCGATCTGGTGCTGGGCGACGATCCGTTGCGCCAGGTTGATCCCGGGACCGGTCGTCACCCGATCGGCCTCGACCCCGACCGCCAGCGAACGCAGCTCCATCGCGGCCTGTAGCAACGCGAACCGACGTCCCTCTTCGTCGTACATCTGCCAGGCCCAATCGTCCCCGAGCTGTTCGTCCGTCAGGGGCAGCGCCGCGAGGGCCAGCGCCTCGACGGCCGTCGCCAGCGCGGTCGGCTCGTGGCCATGCGTTTCGGTGGTGCCCGGAATCTGGTCTCTCATGTGGATTTTTCCTCCCTTGTCCCCGGGATGCGTCATCTCGACTACCCGAGCATATCTTGTCATCAGGACAGCATCCGCCCTCTTGCTGGAGATGCCGACGCGGCGGTGTGGGAGGACGTGGGCCGTGGGAGGGACTCTGACCGATGCCCATGCCCGGCCGCCCTCGGGAGACCGTGGGACCCCGGACCGCTGCTCCGACTGATGGGCGAACGACTCTCGGCCCGTAGCGCGATTCGGGGGTGACGAGACGGGGGAGGGGGCCACGGTAGTATCCTCACCCCATGAAGGCAGCGGAGCGGACGAGTGCGACGATGACGCCACCGGGAACGACGACCCCGGCACGACCACCGGTCACCGTGCGGCGGGCTTGGCTGATGGCCGCCCGGCCGAAGACGCTGCCGGCCGCGGTGGCGCCGGTCGTGGTCGGGACGGCGGTGGCCTTCGCCGAGGGCGGGGTCCACGTGCCGTCGGTGGTGGCCGCCGTGGCGGTGGCGCTGCTGCTCCAGATCGCGGCGAACTTCGCCAACGACCTCTTTGACCACCGGCGCGGGGCCGATTCGGCCGGCCGGATGGGGCCGACGCGAGTGGTCTCCAGCGGTCTGATCTCCGAGCGGCAGGTCGCGGTGGCGACCGGGGTCGTGCTGGTCGGGGCGATGGTGGCCGGGTTGGTGCTGGTGATCCGGGGTGGCTGGCCCATCTTGCTCCTCGGGCTGCTGGCGATGGTGGCCGCGGTGGCCTACACGGGCGGGCCGGCCCCGCTCGGGTACCTGGGGTTGGGGGACCCGTTCGTCTTCCTGTTCTTCGGCCTGGTCGCCGTGGCCGGGACGGCTTATGTCCAGACGGGAGACCTGACCGGGTTGGCGCTCGCGGCGGCCGTGCCGATGGGGTGCTTCGCGACGGCGATCCTGGTCGTCAACAACCTCCGGGACGTCGATGGGGACCGGGTGGCGGGCAAGAGGACGCTGGCGGTCCGGTTCGGGGTGACAGCGACGCGGGTGGAGTACACGGCCCTCGTGGCGGCGGCCTTCCTGACACCGCCGGTGTTGTGGGCGGCGGGGTCGCTGTCGCTCTGGTGGTGGCTGCCGTGGCTGACGACACCGTTGGCCGCCTTGCTGGTCCAGGCGATCTGGACCGAGCGGGGCCCGGCCCTGAACCTGCG
>JBBJOE010000157.1:0-6371 GCA_037721765.1 Thermomicrobiales bacterium | reverse complement strand
GGTTATACCGTTCGGTGGGGAACGCGTGCGCCTCGCTGCTGGTCAAGACCGGGGGGAAAGGACGGCGACGGGCGGTCTTGGAGATCAGGTGGCGAGGCCGCGGGGCGGGGCTTCCCAGACCCCTCCCCTACCCCCGTCGTGGGGTCGAACGCGGCGGCAGGCGGTTTTCCCCCGGTGGGCGGGCGCCGCCGTCGAGGTCGTGGCGGGTCGCCGAGGGTGGGTGGGGCAGGGTGATGACGAAGGGCCCCGCCATCTCGGCCGGATGGAAGCCCTGCCGGGTGGATCGCCGGTGGTCGTGGGCCGTCCGGCTGATGGGGACCGGCTCGGGGAGCCGGGAGAAGACGGGAGCCGAGACGACCGCGAGGGCGAGGCGGCCGGCGAACAGGTAGGCCCGTGGCCAGGTCGTCGCGGCGCCGGGCCAACTCGTCCGGGGTGTCGGGTCGCGCGTCATCTCGTGCCCCCGTTCAACGACCCGTGGGCCGATTCGTGCCGCTCTCGTCTCCCGGTCGTCGCGTCGACCTCCGGCGTCGGGAGGCGTCATCCAGAACCACCCGAGCCGGCGGAGACGCGCTCCCGGCCGGAGGGGTCGAACTGGCGCAGGGCCGCGAGGCGGACGACGAAGAGGACGCCGCCGCCGATGCGGACATCGACCACCTCGGCCGGGTCGGCATCGACCGTGGCGGCGTCCGGCCGGACCGCGACGGCCAGGCGCCGAGCGCAGGTGTCGCGGCAGAGGCGGCTCACCGCGGCGACGTCCAGGTCCTCGACCGCGACCAGGACGGTGGTATTGCCCTGGCGGAGGAAGCCACCGGTGGTCCGGAGCAGGGTGGCGCGATACCCGGCCTCCGCCAGGGCGCGGAGGAAGGGATTGGCATCATAATCCTGGACGACGGCGATGACGAGACGCACGGCGGCATGCTCCGGAGTCAGGGCCTACTCTCGTCCACCGGCGGCCCGATCGGCCGGGAACGCCCGCGCGGCCGGCCGGTCCACGCGTTGACGCCAGCTTAACCGTAGAGGATCCGGCCCGACCGCACCACCCCCGTCGGTAGACGGTAGACGGTAGACGGTAGACGGCCAGAGAGGATATCTGCCGACATGACCGAACCACTCACCGGGCGCCACCGGCACGATTGGACGGCCCACGACCTGGCGGGGATGACCTGGCCGGAGGCGGACCGGCGTCTGGGGCCGGAGGCGGTCGCGCTGCTGCCGATCGGGGCGATCGAGGCGCACGGGCCGCACCTGCCGCTGGACGCGGACGTGATCATCGCCCGGGCGACGGCCGGGCACGCGGCGGACCGGTTGGCGGCGCGGGGGCAGGTGCCGGTCGTGTTACCACCGATCGCCTACGGGGTCAGCCGGGTGGGGACGTGCTTCGCGGGGACGACGCCGGTCGGGCCGGAGTTGGTGACGGGACTGGTGGCGACGGTGTTGGCGGAGGTGGCGCGGCAGGGGGTGCGGAGGTTCGCGGTGGTGAATGCCCACTTGGAACCGGCCCACGTCGCGGCGGTCGAGGCGGGGATCGCGGCCTTCCTGGCGAGGGACGCGGGAGGGTGCACGGTGGCGTTCCCGGACCAGCGGCAGCCGCGGTGGGCGACGATGCTCTCCGAGGAGTTCCGGCGCGGGGCACGGCACGCCGGGGGCTACGAAACCTCGCTGCTGCTGGCGGCGGCGCCGGAGACGGTGCGGGAGACGCTACTGGCGGGGCTGCCGCCGGTGTGGGTCGATCTGCCGGCGCGGCTGAAGGCGGGGGCGACGACCTTCGCCGAGGCGGGCGGCGTGGACGGCTACTTCGGCGACCCGGCGAGCGGGACGGCGGCGGAGGGGGCGTGGCTGTTCGGGCGGCTGGCGGAGATGGTGGTCCTGTGCCTGGACGAGGCGATGGCGGGGGGCTCGGCTCCCGATTGACATGGGTATCGGCAGGAGGAGAATAGGTTCAGTCTCACAGACCTACAGACCTACGCATCGCATCGTCATCGTGTCGTCCTCGCAGGTAGAACGGTCATCGCCGCCCGTCGCCGATCGTCTGCCGCGTGGTCCGGTTGGCCGGGGACGCGGTCAGTGGATGGAGCACGACCGATGAAGGCACTCCCCTGGCGTTCCCTGGCCGTCGCGGCCTCGCTGGTCGGGGCGTTGGCCACGGCGGGCGTCATGTCTCAGCAGACCGCGAGGCCGCCGCCGGGGGTGACCGTGCCGGACCCCAGCGAGTGCCGGGTGGCGCCCCGGACCGAGGCGGAGCTACGGCGCGTCTCCAGCGGCACGCCGGGCGCGACGCCGGAACCCTACCGTGGGATGGGCCTCGATGCGCTCCCGACCGGCGAGCCAGCCGACGATACGACCGTTTCCGAGGTCGAAGCGATCATGCGGGAGATCGTCGCTTGTGGGAACGCCGGTGATCTCAATCGCGCTCGCGCGCTCTTGACCGATGCGTTGGTTTTGCAGCGAGGGCCGATCGATCTCGCCGACCCGGAAGAGATCCGTGCCGCAACGCCCCATCCGTATCCGGAAGGTGAACGAAGTTGGATCGTGGATGTCCGCGATGTCCTGATCCTCGATGACGGTCGGATCGTGGCCATCGTGACTGTCGCCGGGAATACCGAAGATCCCCATCCCGCGCCGGGCCGTACCCAACTCGTGTACTTCGCCCGCATCGACGGGCGTCTCCTGATCGACGATGTCATCGACCAGGTCGTCCCGCCGGGGGAAGGTTTCGTCTACGTCGCCGACGCCATCTTGACGCCGGTCGCCACCCCGCCGGCCGGGGTCTCGATCCCCGAGCCGGGTGTATGCCGGGTCGAGCCACGGTCAGATGAGGATTTGGCCCGTATCCTGACCGCGACGCCGGACGCGACCCCGTCGCCGTTCGACCGTTCGCGACCCGAGGCGCTGCCGACGGGGACTCCGGCCGACGGCGACACGGTCGCCAGGGTCGAGGAGACCGTTCGGGAGTTCGTCGCCTGCCGGAATGCGGGCGACCCGCGGCGGGCACTCGCGCTGGGGACCGACGCCTACGCCTTCAACGTGCGGGCCATGAACCCCGGGATGGTGGGCGCGAGCCTGGCGAGCACGCCCGTACCGCTGTCGATGGCCCGGCAAGTGTGGGTGGAGGACGTCAGGGACGTGATGGTGCTGGGTGATGGGCAGATCGTCGCGATCGTCACCCTGGGCGGGAACACGAGAGATTCGTACCCCGACCGTGGGGAGGTTAGCCTGATGTACTTCGTCCGCGACGGGGACCGGCTCCTGATCGACCAGACCTTCGAGTACATCGTCACCCCGGCGGGTGAGATCGTCTGGGTGGCGGAGGCGGTGGCGACACCGGGGTCTCTGGCCACTCCGGCGTCGTAGGGGCGACGGGCGGCACGAGAAACGGGGCGCTTCGGCGGGAAGCGCTTGAACGGCAGTGCCCGTCCAGCGACGCCGGGTCACGGCGTTGACCTCCAGATTAGAGCGACCAGGTCGTGGTACCTTCCCGGCATGACTCACCGATCTCGGACGCACCCTCTCACCGGCATCGACCCGTCGCTTCGCCTCTCCAACGAGGAGCGGGGAATGCTGGCCGGGGAGGCGGGGGAGGCGGTCCGGCAGGCGATGCGGATCTTGTGCCGGGTGGCACCCGCCTATGGGGCGACGGCGCTGCTGCCGATCACGCGGGCGCACATCGACGGCTGCATCTACGAGGGGGAGGCGGGGCTGGCGTTCGCGGAACGGCTGGCGGCGGCCGGGGGACGAGTCCGGGTGCCGACCTCGCTGAACGTGATCTCGCTGGACCGGCAGCACTGGCGGCAACATGGCTTGCCCGCAGGGTACGCCGACGGGGCGGCGCGGCTGGGGCAGGCCTACGTGAACATGGGGGCGACGCCGGCGTTCACATGCGCGCCGTACCAGACGGCGGCGCGGCCCGCGTTCGGGGAGCAGGTGGCCTGGGCCGAGTCGAACGCGGTCGCCTTCGCCAACGCGATCATTGGAGCCCGGACGAACCGGTACGGGGACTACCTCGACGCCGCCTGCGCCCTGACCGGTCGCGCCCCGGCGGCGGGGCTGCACCTCGATGGGCCGAGATTGGCGACCGTGTTGGTCGACTTGGGGGGCATCTCGGCCGAATTGATGGCGGATGAAACGTTTTGGCCGGTCCTGGGATATCACCTCGGCGGACTGGTCGATGATGAGGTAGCGGCGGTGGTCGGGCTTGGGGAGACACCGGGGGAAGACGCGCTCAAGGCGCTCGCGGCGGCCGCGGCGACCTCGGGCTCGGTGGCGATGTTCCACCTGGTCGGGATCACGCCCGAGGCGGCCACGCTGGCCGAGGCGACGGGTGACCGCCCGGCGCGGCGGACGGTGCGGGTTGGGTTGGCCGACCTGCGGGCGACGCGAGACAGCCTCGACTCGGCGGCGCCGAGGGATGGGTTGGGGCTGGTAGCGTTCGGCAGCCCACATTGCAGCCTCGCGGAGTGCCGGCGACTGGCGGCGTTGATGGCGGGGCGGCGGGCGGCGGCTGGGATCGAAGTCTGGGTGACGACGAGCAGGGCGGTACGGGACCTGCTCGGGCGGGGCGGGGAACTGGCGACGCTGGAGGCGTTCGGGGCGACGGTGACGGCGGACACCTGCATCGTGGTCTCGCCGCTGGTGCGGCAGCGGGGGATGACGATGATGACGAACTCGGCCAAGTACGCCCACTACGGGCCGGGGATCACGGGGAACCGGGCTAGCTTCGCCTCGACGGCGGACTGCGTCGCCTCGGCCGAGGCGGGCCGCGTGATCCGGGAGGACGGGCCGTGGGGGGGTTGACGGGATCAGGCGGGTCCGAGACAGGGGCGGGCGGGTCCGATCAGCACCCGGGGGCGCCGCGTGTCATGGTACCGGGCGACGTGGCGCTGGCGGTGGCCTGGTCGGTTGCGCCGGTGGGGGACCAAGCCGTGACGGGGGAGGCACTGGTCACGGACGTGCCGCTCAGTCTGTGGGGCGGGTTCGACCCGGGGCGGGGGGTGGTGATCGACGAGCGTCATCCCCTGCGGGGGGCAACGCTCTGCGGTCGGGTGCTGGTGATGCCGTCGGGGCGGGGGTCGTGTTCGGCGAGCGGGGTGCTTCTAGAGAGCATCTGCCTGGGGACGGGGCCGGCGGCGATCCTCACCCACCGGCCGGACCCGATCCTCACGTTGGGGGCGGTGCTGGCGGAGGAGTTGCATGGGCTCACGGTCCCGGTCGGGACGGTGGTATGGGAGGCACCGGCACTCGCGTCCTTAGCGGGGCGGATGGTGACGCTGACGGTGGCAGGGCTCTCGGTCGGCATCCACACGAGTGAGCCGGGACAGCGGTGAGCGGTTCATCAGAGAAGCGGTGAGCGGCAGGCAAGGAATCGGCGTGGTGGTGAGCGGCGATCCGGATCGGGTCGGGGGCATGGGAGCCGGAGTTCCGGAGTCCCGGACCGGCTTGCCACCGATGGGGGATCGCTCGGGGGACGGGAGCGGGGCGATAGTGTGGACTGGTAGAGTGCCGCGAGCGGGGCCACACGGGCCGCCTCGTCGCCGGAGCCATCGTCTGACCCGTCCGCGTCGAACCACCTGGACCGCCCCCGGTGGCCGGCGTCCCGTGACCGCCGAAGGAGCAGAGACCCCATGCGGAATGCGTTCCCGCGTCTGCGGCGCCTGATCGATGTCGTGACGGTGCTTCCGGGCAAGATGGCCTGGCCGACCAGTCAACCGGCCCTGGTGCCGGTGCCGATCCGGTCGAACCCGACGCGGCAGCGGCGGTAGGACGCGGTCTTCGGGGGGCGCCACCGCATGGCTGGCTTGGAAGACGTATCTCATAGAGCCGATGCTTGCCGCGTCCGATTACCGAAACGAATGTCCTATGCGTACGGGTCGTATCATTGAAGGATACAGCAAGCAGCGCCCCTACAGAATGTGGTGACAGCCGCGTCATACGATGACGCGAATATGAGAACGGGGCACACCGATTGCCGGTGCGCCCCGTGCGCGTTGGTTTGAGCTAGAGCGGCGAGCCTACGTCGTCAGGGCGACGGGTTGGGCGAGGGGGACGCCGGCGGCCTCGGAGAGCATCTGGGCCTTGTCGGTCTGTTCCCAGGTGAGGTCGAGGTCGGTGCGGCCGAAGTGGCCGTAGGCGGCGGTCTGGCGGTAGATCGGGCGGCGCAGGTCGAGGGCGTCGATGATCGCGCCCGGGCGGAGGTCGAAGTGCTCGCGCACCAGGCGCTCGATCACCGCGTCGGGGACGCGGCCGGTGCCGAAGGTCTCGACGAAGATCGAGACGGGGTGGGCCTTGCCGATGGCATACGAGATCTGGATCTCGAACCGGGACGCCAGACCGGCGGCGACCACGTTCTTGGCGACGTAGCGGGCGGCGTAGGCGGC
>JBBJOE010000156.1:0-6443 GCA_037721765.1 Thermomicrobiales bacterium | reverse complement strand
TCCCAATCGGTCACCGTGACCCCAAGGGTTCACGTCGGCGACGGTGACAGACGGGGTGCGATCGCCATTCCGTCCGGCAAGGCGCACGGCGAGACCGGGCCGACCACGATAGGTCAGCCCGGCCTCGCCGGAGATGCGGTCGGCGCCCCAGCCAACCTGCCCGCACATTCGCGGGTCGAGGCGTGTCCGGGGTACGGGCTACCGCTTCGTGTACTGAGGGGCCTTGCGGGCCCGCTTCAGACCGGGCTTCTTCCGCTCCTTGGCACGGGGGTCACGGGTGAGCATCTTGGCGCTCTTGAGGACGGGGCGCAGCTCGATGTCGAACCGGGTCAGGGCCCGGGCAATACCATGGCGGACGGCGCCGACCTGCCCGCTCACGCCGCCGCCGACGACGCGGACGCTGATGTCGAAGCGCTCCGACATGTTGGTCAGGCGCAGCGGCAGCATCAGCTGCTGCTGGTGGAGGCCCCGGCCCCCGAAGTACTCACGGGCGGTCTTGCCGTTGACGGTGATGGCCCCGGTGCCGGGGTAGAGCCGGACGCGGGCGACCGCGGTCTTCCGCCGGCCGGTGCCGTAATGGTAGCGCTGTGTCGACGCGGCGTCGGTCATCGTGTCCGTCCCCTACTCTCTGGCTGCCTGCCAACGCCCTAGCGATCGCCAACGTGGCGCAGCGCCCCGGCTCGTTCCAACCGATCGGCCGACAACTCGCGCGGGCCCTGGGCGACGTGCGGGTGCCGCGGCCCGGCGTAGACCTTCAACTTCTTGAGCTGCTCGGCACCGAGGACGTTGCGCGGCAGCATGCCCCGCACGGCGGCCTCGATCAGCCGCTCCGGGTGGGACTCGCGAACCTCACGGGTCGATTGGGCCCGCAGGCCACCCGGGTAACCGGAGTGCCGGTAGTAGAAGCGATCCGTCTCCTTCTTGCCGGTCACCAGCACCTTGTCGGCGTTGACGACGATGACGAAGTCGCCAACATCGACGTGGGGCGCCCACTGCGGCTTGTCCTTGCCGCGCAGGACCTGGGCGACGACGGAGGCCAGGCGACCGAGCGTCTTCCCCTCGGCATCGACGACGAACCAGGACCGTTCGATCTCGGACTTCTTCGGTGAATAGGTCTTCCGTTCCATCATGCCCTCCTCTCGACGGGTCCAGGCCCGCACCTCACGTTTGCCAGTCATCATCGTCATACCCGACTCGCCACAGGACCAGCCCGTGGGGTGGAGCGACCCGGATCGTGTCCCGCTCCGCCCGGTCGGCCAAGATACGCTCGATCCATGATACGTCGTGGCGGCCACTGCCGACCGCCACCAGGATCGCGACGATCGTCCGCACCATCCGGCGCAAGAACCCGTTCGCGATGACCCGGACCTCGATCAGGTCCCCCGACCCGCGACGCACGTCCCAGGGATCGGTGATCCGGGCCACATCGCAGGCGAAGACCGTCCGCACCGTCGAGCGGGGGTGCCCCCCACCCGCTTGGTCCCGGGGCGGCACGTTGGCGAGGGAGGCAACGTCTCGCTCGCCGACCAATCTCCCCCCAGCGGCCCCCATCGCCCCGAGGTCCAGCGGCTGGCTCCGTTGCCAGGCGCGGTCCCGGTGCGATGGCGACGTCGTCCCCCGCCAGATCCGGTATCGGTACTCGCGCCAGCGAGCGTCGAACCGGGCGTGGAACCCTGGCCCGACCCGGTCCACTCGCCAGACCGAGAGGTCCCCTGGGAGGAGGCCGCCGAAGGCCCGGACCGCCATCTCTGGCGAGAGCAACGGCACCAGGTCTGGCACGCCCCCGACCTGGCCAACGGCGTGGACCCCGGCGTCGGTACGCCCCGCGAGGGTCACCGGCACCGGACGGCCCGTGAGCTGAGCGTAGGCCGCTTCCAGTTCGGCCTGGACCGTGCGCTGGCCCGGCTGGCGTTGGGACCCGGCGAACCGTGTCCCGTCGTAGGCGACCGTGAGCTTGAGTCGCGACCCAGCCGGCGCCCCCGGGCCATCGCCGGTGGCGACTTCCCCGCTCGCGATCGCCGGTCCCACGCTATTCCATGAACTCGATCAGGGCCATCGGGGCGGCGTCGCCGCGACGGGGGCCGAGCTTGGAGATGCGCATGTAGCCGCCGGGGGCATCGACATAGCGCGGCGCGATGACCTCGAACAGCTTCAGCATGGCCGGCTCGTGGTCGATCCGGGACATGACCAGATTGCGCTGGTGACGGGTGTCCTCCCGGGCGAGGGAGACCAGCTTCTCGACGATCCCGCGCATCTCCTTGGCCTTGGCCTCGGTCGTGGTCACGCGCTCGTGGAGGATGATGGAGATGGCGAGTTGCCGGAATAGCGCCTTGCGTTGGGCCGGGTTACGGCCGAACTTTCGGCCGGCCTTCTGGTGCCTCATGCGTTCTGCTCCTCGTCCGCCTCGTCGGGCAGGTGATCGTCGCCACGCAGGGAGGCGAGCGCATCGACGACGTCCCGGGAGTCGGGGTCGTCCAACGAATCGTCGACCGCCCCGGCCCAGCGGGACGTGTCGAACACCGGTACGTCACCCTCGGGGAGGTAGCCGGCCTCGGCCAGCTTGTCCTTGAGTTCATTCAGGGAGCGGGGCCCGAAGTTGCGGATCGAGAGCAGCTGGTCGGGGTCCATGGTCAGGACCTGACCGACGCGCTCGATCGAGCGAGACCGCAGGGCGTTGAGGACGCGGGGCGAGAGGCCGAGCTCGTTGAGCGGCTTACTCTGGACCTCGTCGGAGATGATCGGGGTGGTGGAGGCACCGGTCTCGCGGTCCTTGCGGTTGAACTCGACGAAGACCCGGGCGTGGTCCATCAGGATCTCGGCGGCCTCGGAGAGGGCGTCGTCGGGCTCGATGGTCCCGTCGGTCAGGATTTCGAGCAACAGGCGGTCGTAGTCAGTTTGCTGCCCGACCCGGGTGTGCTCGATGACGAAGTTGACGCGCTGGATCGGTGCGAAGACGGCGTCGATGGCGATTTCGCCGAGGGAGGTGGCCTCGGTCATCTCGGCAGCACGGTAGCCGCGTCCCCGGGAGATCCAGAGGTCCATGTCGAGCTGGGCGTCGGGCGACTCGATGGTGGCGATCGGCTGGTCGGGGTTGATGACCTCGACCTCCGAGGGCCACTCGACATCGCCGGCGGTGACGATCCGGCGCTCGGTGCCGTCGCCCCTGGCGTAGAGGAAAGCCCGGATCTCGCCGTTCATTTCGGTCATCCGCTTGAGGCGAACCTGCTTGACATTCAGCACGATCTCGGTCACGTCCTCACGGACGTGGTCCAGACTGGAGAACTCGTGCCAGACGTTGTCGATGCGGATCCGGGTGACCGCGACGCCCTCGAGGGACCGGAGCAAGATCCGGCGCAGGGCGTTGCCGAGCGTGGTGCCATAGCCGGGCTCCAACGGCTCGATCTGATATCGGCAATAGTTGAGCCCCTCTTGGATCCTGTCGATTTTAATCTGTGGATTTTCCAACGAACGACCTCGCCTCCCCTTATCACTCGCGACGTGGCGTGGATGTGACCGGGCCGGAACGAGTCCGGCTCGGTCTCCCGGCGACCGCGGTCGCGCTTACCGGCTGTAATGCTCGACGATCAGGGCGTCATTGAACGGCGGCACGGATATCTGCTCCCGCAGCGGGAGTTGCAGGACCCGGCCACTCAGGTTGTTACTGTCGACCAGCAACCAGTCCGGCGACGTCTTCGTGCCAAGGATGTCCCCGAAGTCCTTGAAGTACTCCCGGCGACGGCTCTCCGGCCGGACATCGACGGCGTCGTTGGCCTTCACCATGAAGGAGGGGATGTTAGTCTTGCGGCCATTGACCCGGAAGTGCCCGTGGCGGACCAACTGGCGCGCCTGGGCACGAGAATCGGCGAAGCCCATCCGGTAGACGACGTTGTCGAGGCGCGACTCCAGGATCTGGAGCAGATTATCGCCCGTGACGCCACCCCGACGGACGGCCTCCGTGTAGTGCTTGCGGAACTGGGTCTCCAGGAGACCGTAGTACCGGCGCACCTTCTGCTTCTCGCGCAACTGGAGGCCGAACTCGGACGGCCGCCGGGTGCGTCGCTGGCCGTGCTGACCCGGGGGGAAGTTGCGGGGCGGCCGTGCCTGCACGATCGGGCACTTCGGGCTCTCGCACCGGGCACCCTTCAAGTAGAGCTTCAATCCCTCCCGGCGGCACAACCTGCACACCGGTCCGGTATACCTCGCCATGGCTCCTCTGTCCTCTCGCCCGTGTCGTCGCCCGCGGCGACCAATCGTCCGGCATGGTGAGACCCGCTCGGGCACGACGCCCGGGGTCCCGTGTCACTCGACCCTAGACGCGGCGTCGCTTCGGCGGGCGGCAGCCGTTGTGGGGGATGGGCGTGGTGTCGGTGATCGAGATCACCTGGACGCCGCTGGACTGGAGAGAGCGGATCGCCATCTCCCGGCCGGAGCCAGGCCCCTTGACGTAGACGTCCACCTGCCGCAGACCATGCTCCATGGCGCGGCGAGCCGCCTGTTCGGCGGTGACCTGGGCGGCGTAGGGGGTGCTCTTCCGGGACCCCTTGAAACCGTTGGAGCCCGCGCTGGACCAGGCAATCGCGTTCCCGGCCGGGTCGGTCAGGGTGACGATCGTGTTGTTGAAGGTCGCCTGGATGAAGGCTCGCCCACGAGGGATGCTCTTGCGATCCCTCCGGCGAACCCGGGACTTGCCCTTGCCCCCACCCGCGCCGCGTCGTCGTTCCGCCATCGTCGTCACTGCCCTTCATCATTGGCCGGATGACCGCCACACCCGGTGCGGTCCCCACAGAAATGTCACGGACGCGATAGAGCCGGCCCACCACGCGGACCGGCTCGACCCTCTATCGTACGGGCTTCTTCCGCACGCCGATCGCCCGCTTCGGACCCCGCCGGGTGCGGGCGTTGGTCTTGGTCCGCTGGCCCCGCACCGGGAGGCCGCGCCGGTGACGCAGGCCACGGTAGCAGCCGATGTCCATGAGACGCTTGATGTTCATCGAGACCTCGCGCCGGAGGTCACCCTCGACGCGCATCTCCTTGTCGATGATGTCCCGCAGGCGGGCCACCTCGTCGTCGCTCAGGTCGCGCACCCGGGTATCGGGGCTGATGCCGGTCCGCTCCAGGAGTGACTGGCTGGTGTGCAAGCCGATGCCGAAGATATAGGTCAGCCCGATCTCCACGCGCTTCTCGCGTGGGAGGTCGATGCCCGAGATTCGCGCCACTGCGGTTCCTCCCCGATTCGGACCAAATGACCCTGGACACGGCCTACGATCGCTCGCCGGTCCCCATCCGAGGCATCCGCCCATCACGCCTCGCCGTTTATCCCTGTCGTTGCTTGTGCCGGGGGTTCGTGCAGATCACCCGAACGACGCCCTCGCGACGGATGACCTTGCACTTCTCACATCGAGGCTTGACCGAAGCTGCCACTTTCATATGTCGGATCTCCATCTCACCCGCCGGCACCGGGGCCAGCATGGCCGCCGCGTCCCACCGTCATGTCTTCGAGGCACACGGCTACGCACCATGTCGTACGACACGCATAACGACCGCCTAGTGTATCACGGCGGCCCGGCGCGGTGTCAATATCTCCGGCGAGCCATCGCCCGCGTCGGTGACGGCGATGGTGTGCTCGAAGTGGGCCGACCAGGAACCGTCGGCAGTGGCGACGGTCCACTGGTCGCCTTCGACCCGCGTGCCGGCGTCCCCGAGGTTGAACATCGGCTCGATCGCCAGGGTCATCCCCCGTCGTAGGACGGGCCCCTTCCGGGGGTCGCCGTGATTGGGGATGTGGGGGTCCTCCCACATCGAGCGGCCGATGCCGTGGCCCCCGTAGCCCTTGACGATGCCGTAGCCCCGCTCCAACCCATATGCCTCGACGGCGGCGCCGATGGCGCCGAGGCGGTTGCCGGGGACCGCCCGGGCGATGCCCACCATGAGGGCGGCTTCTGTATCGACCAGCAGCCGCGCCACGGCCGGCTCGACGGTGCCCACGGCGTAGGTCCAAGCGGAGTCGCCGTGGAAGCCGTCGACGATGGCGCCGACGTCGACCGAGATGATGTCGCCATTCTGGAGTGGTCGTCCGTCCGGGATGCCGTGGACGATCCGTTCGTTGACGGAGGCGCAGATGTAGCCGGGGAAGCCATGGTGGCCGAAGAAGTTGGAGGTGGCACCGGCGGCGTGGATCACGTCACGCGCGATGGCGTCCAAGTCCAGCGGGGTGATCCCCGGAACGACGGCGGCCTGGATATGTTCGTGGACGAGGCTGACCACCTCGCCCGCCGCCCGCATCGCGGCGATCTCCCGGTCGTTCTTGATCGTGATCGGCATGGTCGTTCGTTCCTCGGTAAGGTCGTGCACGGGATGCGCGGGCGGTTCGGCGGAGGAGATCACGTCGACGTGGGCGGGGGACTGGCCGGGCGTCCGTCGCGGTGGGCCATCACCGCCTCGAT
>JBBJOE010000155.1:0-6446 GCA_037721765.1 Thermomicrobiales bacterium | reverse complement strand
GCGAAGCGGCGGACGGCGTCGATGTGGTCCTCCACGGAGGCGTAGCCAGCGCGCATGGTGTCGATGCCGAGGTGGGTGGCGCCGACCGCCGACCAGCGGCCGATCTCCTCGACCCATTCCTCGGGCGGGGTGGCGGCGTGGCGGAGGAGGCCCTGGATGCCGACGGCGCCGGGGGGGCGGCCGGCATCGGCGGCGTGGGCATGGACCTGGGCGATCTTCTCGGCCATGTCGGCGTCCGGGGCGCCCTGGGGGAACCAGCCGTCGCCGAGGCGGCCAGCGCGGCGCAGGGTGACGCCGGCGCCGCCGCCGATCCAGACCGGGATCGGGCGCTGGACGGGCATCGGGTGCAGGCCGGCCGCGGTGACGGTGTGATGCTGCCCGGCGAAGGTGACGACCCGGTCCGTCCACAGGGCCCGGAGCAGGGCAATCTGCTCCTCGACCCTCGCGCCCCGGGTCCCGAACGATTCGCCCAGGGCCTCGTACTCGACGGCGTTCCAGCCAACCCCGACCCCGAGGCGGAGCCTGCCGCCGGTGAGCAGGTCCAAGGTCGCGGCCTGCTTGGCGACCAGGGCCGTCTGCCGCTGGGGCAGGACCAGGACATCGACGACTAACTCCAGGCCCGGGACCACGGCGGCGGCCCAAGCCAGGAAGACGAAGACCTCGTGGAAGCTGTCCTCGTGGGTATAGCGGTCCCAGCCCGGCCGGTCCGCCGGGTCGGCGCCGAGGACGTGGTCGTAGATCGCCAGGTGGTCGTAGCCGGCGTCCCGGACGGCTTCCAAGTAGGCCCGCATCTCGGCCAGGTCCGTGCCGATCTCGAGTTGCGGGAAGATCGCCCCGATCCGCATGTCCATCTCCCGATTCGCTCCCCCGGCGCGTCCCTCGTGCCGGACCCGCCGCGTATCGTCATTCAAGGTAAGAAGAGATGTGGCATCAGACGACCCCGATCGCGCCAGGATGCTGGCCGGGTTACCCCGACGGGTCCGCCGTGGCGACGTGGTCCCCCGTCCAGGTGACAGCAGCGGGGCGGGCCCGGAAGCAGTCGGCGACGTGGTCGTCGACCATGCCGACGCTCTGCATCAGGGCGTAACAGATGGTGCTGCCGGCGAAGGAGAAGCCGCGTCGCCGCAGGTCGCGGGAGAGGGTGTCCGATTCGGGCGAGGTCACCGGCACGTCGGCGAGGGTCGCCGGGGCGGCGGCCCGGACCAGCGGGGCGCCGCCGGCGAAGCCCCACAGGTAGGCGTCGAAGGTGCCGAACTTGTCCTGGACCCGCAGGAAGGCCCCGGCGTTGGCGATCGTGGCCCGGACTTTGGCCCGGTTGCGGACGATGCCGGCGTCGGCGAGGAGGCGTTCGGTCTCGGCCTCGCCGTAGGCGGCGACGCGGGCCGGGTCGAACCCCTCGAAGGCGGCCCGGAAGGCGGCCCGCTTCCGGAGGATCGTCAGCCACGATAGGCCGGCCTGGAACCCTTCCAGCACGAGCCGCTCGAAGAGGTCCCGGTCGTCGTGGCAGGGGACGCCCCACTCGGTGTCGTGGTAGGTGACATAGAGGGGATCGGTGCCCGCCCAGCCGCAGCGGGTCAGGTCCGGATCGCCCCCCACGTCTCCCTGTCCTGCCATGCCGGCGCCTCCCATGATCCTCCCCTCTCGTGCTAGGCGTCGAGTGTACCGTGATGGTCGTGAACCCCGGGGCACGTCGCGGATGGCTGACCGCGACGTTTCGTGAGACTGGTGGAGATGCCGTGTGGGCTCATGCGTGGGCAGCGTCGAGACGTACGTTCCTGGGAAGGGCGCGGCGAGAGGCGCCCTACGAGGGTCCCGTCATCACCGATGGGGACCCGGAGAGACATCGGGGCTAGGTGCCCGGGTGGCGGGCCGCCGGTGTACCCTGTGGCATCGGCGATGGGTGCGGGGAGGCCAGGGCAGGATGATGGTCGGGGCCACGGGTGGAGCCGGGGATCGCGGTGGCACGAGGCGGGGCGCGTTCCTGGGGCGGGCCGCATGATGGGCACCGGGCGGGGCTGGTGGGGGCGGGTCCTGGTCGGGCTGGCCCTGCTGGTCGTCGCCACCGGAGGGGTGATGGTGGGGAGCCCGCCCCGGGTGATCGCGCCGACGGTCGCGGTGCCGGCCGAGCGGGCCGATCCGCTGGACGACCTGCTCGGCTGGCTGCCGGTGACCGATGAGACCCGGGCCGCCTTCGCCGTCTGGGACCCGCGCCTAGACGAGCCGGGCCCAGCGGGCGGCACTGGA
Source organism: Thermomicrobiales bacterium (assembly GCA_037721765.1). Taxonomy (GTDB): domain Bacteria; phylum Chloroflexota; class Chloroflexia; order Thermomicrobiales; family UBA6265; genus JACCVE01. The sequence goes on along the minus strand of JBBJOE010000155.1, from coordinate 4,202 downwards.
AACGGCCGTGACACGGGAGGATCCCCGACGGGGGCCGCGACGCCGGGGGACTCGAGCGACGCCACGCTGGCGGCCACGCCGGGGGATTCGCCAGGCTCCGTGTCAGACGCCACGCCAGGTTCCGCGTCTGGCGCCACACCGGACGACGCGGCGGTCGGGGCGGCGGGCGATGGGATGGCCCCCCCGGAACTCGAAACGCCGGCCGACGTGGCGGCCACCGTCGAGCGTGACCCGGCCGACCTCGGGATCGAGCCCCGGCCCCGGACGCTGGGGCTGACGGCCGGGTGGCGAGCGGGGCACGGCTGGGACGTGGCTGATGTCTCGGCCTGGGCCACCGGTGGGGCGGCACCCGGGGAGACCGTGGTCTTGGCCGGGACATTCGACGCCGGCGAGATCCGGGCCGCGCTACTCGGGGGCGGGTACCGGGAGACCGCTCACCGGGGCGTGCCGGTGTTCACCCTCGCCGACCAGCCGGTGGCCGGATTGACCGCCGGGGGCGACGCGGCGACCGCCGCCAATGCCGTGGCCCTGCTCGGCGACCGCCTGGTCACCGCGATGGACCCGGCGCTGGTCTTGGCCACGATCGACGCGGCGACCGGGGCGGCGCCCTCCCTGGCCGACCTGCCGGCCGTGGTGGGACTGCGCCGGACGCTCGGCCCGGTGACGGGGTTCGCGGCGACCGACGCCGCGACGCTGGCCCGCCGCTGCCTCGGCCTGCCGGGCAGCCCGGACCCACCGTCGGAGCGCCTGGTGGCGGTCGCCCACGGGCGGACCGGCCCGGGTGAGGAGCGGAGGACGCTCGTGGCGGTGACCTTCGCGGACGAGGCGGCGGCGGCAGACGCGGCGGCGAGCTTCGCCGCCGGGTGGCCGGACGCCACGTTGGCCCTGGGCCAGGTCACGGCCCCGATCGACGCCTATGCCGATCCCGGCCCGGTGGCCCGCTCCGGCACGACCGTGGTCGCCGAACTCCCGCGGGGCCGGGTGCGGGGCTGGGCACCCCTTGTGGTCCGCCTCGCGAGCCCGGTCTGCGACGCGGTGCGCGACGCCCACGTCCCGGACCGGCCGGCGGCCAGCCCGGTCCCGGTCGCGGCGGACCGCCTGCGGGCCGCGCTGGCCGCCCTGCCGGACCTCGGTCCGGAGGGCAGGATCGCCTTCGCCGACCTGGCGGCCATCGCCGGGACCGCCGGGGTCGCCGCCCCGGCGGGGCTCGCGCCCGACGAGGGGGCGACGCGGGCCTGGCTCGCCGCCCTCGGCCCCCTGCCGGACCTGGCGGCCCTGCCGCCGGCGGAGTCGCTGGTCCTCTGGCCGGCCACCTTCGGCGTCGGGCTGGACCGGATCGACCTGGTCGCCGTGGCCTCGACCGGGACGCCGGAGGAGACCGTCGCCGTGATCGCGGCCCGGTTCGACCCGGCCTCGACGGCCCGGGCCCTGGACGACGCGGGCTATGACCGCACCATCCGCGACGGCGTCGCCCAATGGGCGCTACCCGAGGCCGTCGCCGTCGGCGACGAGGGACCGGCCCGGCTCGCCGGCGGAGAACTCTGGGACAACGTCGCCGTCTTCTCCGGGCTGCTGGTGCTGTCACCGAGCACGGCGACCCTGCGGGACGCCCTGGCGGGGACCCGTCCCTACGCCCTCGGGTCGGATCTGGTCCCGGCCGGGATCGGGCGGGCCCTGGTGGCCGTGCCGGGGGTGACCGCCGGGGTCGTCAGCGGCGCGGGGTTCGCCAGGGCCGCCTGTGCCGGGTCCGGCGCGGGCATCATCCCCGAGACCTGGGACGCCTTGGCGACGCTGCGGACTGGCGCCCCCGCCGCTCCGACCGTGGTGCTCGCCCTGCCCGGACCGGGACGATCGGCCGCGGAGGTCGCACGGGCGATCCAGCGGGGCGTCGAGAGCACGGGATCGGTCGCCCCGCACGGCGCCTCCCCCGTCGCGGGGGGGGGGGGCGCGCCGGGGGGGCCCCCCCCCCCCCCCCCCCGGGGGGGGGGGGGGGGGGGGGGGGGGGGGGGGGGCGCGCCCCCCCCCCCCGCCGGGCCAGGCAGGCCCGCTTGAGGCGGATCCGGGACCGGGACCGGGACAGGGTTCGAGAGATCGCCTCGACGAACGACGCAGCGCGTATCGTCCTTCAAGTCTCAGGTGGAGGTGGGCGGCGCCGATGTGAGACGGTGAGTGGTTCGCCCGAAGTTCTTGGACTGGAATGATTTCATGCATCACAGACGAATGATCGCAAAGGGGGCGCTGATTTTCGGATCCATCCTGGCCGCTGGGGCGAACGGTCAGGTCAGCATCTTCAACGCGTCCGGCTCGACCCACCTGATCGTCGATGTTGCGGGCTGGTTCCCCGGGTGATACGGAGAGCGGTGCTGGCAGCTGGCGTCGTTCTGGGCGTGCTAGTCGGCTCGACCTCGCCGGCCTCAGCCTTGGAGACGAGTCCGATGCAGGTGGCGGCCGCCCTGCCGGTCGACTACCCGCGCCCCCGCACGCCGGTGGAGGAGCGACTCGTCACCGGCTTCCTGCAGCTGGTGAACGCTGAGCGGGCGGCACGCGGGCTGCCCGCCCTGGCCGCCAGCCCGGACCCCGAGGACCGGTGGGGTGCCTACCGCGCCCAGTACACCCACGACAACTGCTCCGCCTCGTGCCACGCCCGCCCGAGCGACGAGACGCCGTACCAGGCGTTGCTGCCCGAAGGGTGGGGATGGCGGGGCGAGGTCTCCTTCGGTCACCTCTCGGCGCGCTCCTACACGATCGGTGACGCGCTGATCGGCTTCATGGGGTCCTCCGGACACCGCGACATTCTGCTCGGCACCGGTAGCGGGGCGGCGCTGTCAGTCGGCGTGGTGTGCGATGACGGCCAGATGACCGTCATCGGCAACGTGCTGCAGCGCACCACCGCCTCCGTCGTCTTCCCGCCGACACCGGCCACACCCGTCGTAACCGGTGCCGGCGCTGGCGAGCGCTGCGACGTGCCACCTGTGCTGACCAGCTCCTCCCCGCCGACCTCTGCCACCGTGGGAGCCGGCTTCGGGCCGTACACCTTCAGGGCTACCGGGAACCCCGCCCCGGCCTTCACCGTGGGGAGCGGCAGCCTGCCCGCCGGGCTGAGTCTCAACTCGACCAGCGGGGTGTTGTCGGGCACACCGACCGCTGCGGGAACCTTCACCTTCACCGTGCGCGCCTCGAACGGGGTCAACCCTGCGGCCGTCAGCACGCCGAAAACCATCACCGTGGCGGCGCGGTCGGGGTATTGGATGCTGGGCTCGACCGGTTCGGTGTATGGGTTCGGTGAGGCAGCCCAGCTGGGCGCGCCGACCGGGATCGCAGCAGCGAACATCGCCCAGACACCGTCCGGGAACGGGTACTGGATCGTTAGTCAGGCGGGTGCTGTTCACGCTTACGGCGATGCCACCGTCTTCGGAGGCCCGCCAGCTTTGCGGACAGGTGAGAAAGTGAGCAGCCTGTCGCCGACACCCACAGGCTCCGGCTACTGGCTCTACACCAACCAAGGCCGCGCCCTTCCCTATGGAACCGCAGCGTTCTTCGGGGACGTCGGCGATGTCCGCCTCGACGGGCCGGTGCTGGGATCGGTGTCGACCCCGTCGGGGAACGGCTACTACATGGTCGCGTCCGACGGGGGGATCTTCGCCTTCGGTGACGCCGCCTTTGCAGGCTCGATGGGCGGTCAGCGACTCGCCGGCCCCGTCGTCGGGATCGCTCCCGACCCCGACGGCGTCGGGTACTGGCTCGTTGCCTCCGACGGCGGAATCTTCGCCTTCTCAGCTGGCTTCCGGGGATCCATGGGTGGCACACGGCTCAGCCAGCCCATGGTTGGCATGGTCGCCTACGGCGACGGCTACCTCATGGTCGCCTCCGACGGCGGCATCTTCAACTTCTCCACCCGCCCATTTCGCGGCAGCCTCGGCGACCGCCCGCCCCCCAACCCGATCATCGCCGTCGCACCACTCAACCGATGAGGCACGTTCACGCTGCCCAGTGAAGACCCGTGCCCAATCAGCCTCCGCAACGCCCAGAGACGGGCACGTGGTGCTACCACCTCAGCGGAGGTCCGCCCGGCCGGGGGGGTGCTCAGGGCGATCGCGCCACGGAGCTAGTAACGCGTCACGACCGCACGTTGCATGTACCTTCGTGAACGTTGGGGAGGTACACGGTCGTGTCCCAGCGAGCCTCGATGCTGGTGGGGCAAG
>JBBJOE010000154.1:0-6462 GCA_037721765.1 Thermomicrobiales bacterium | reverse complement strand
TCCGCGACTCCAACATCTCGACCATGATCACCTGCGCCATCCTCTACTGGTTCGGGAACTTCACCGGCGCCAGCATCATCACGGGATTCGCCCTGACCCTGTTCGTCGGCGTCGCGGTCAGCATGTTCACCGCGATCACCGTCACCCGCACCTTCCTCCGCCTGCTGGTCGGTGCCAAGGTCGCTCAGGACCCGAGCCTGTTCGGTGTCGAGACTCGCTACTCCGACGCCGGCACGGCCGACTGACCGGCCCCGCCCTCCCAACCGTCGCCCCCTCGATCCCAACCCAAAGGACGCCGACCCAATGGAACACCTCGCCAGCAAGCGCCGCCTCTGGTTCACGATCTCCGTGATCGCGATCATCCCGGGCTTGATCTCCTTGATCCTGTTCGGCCTCAAACAGGGCATCGATTTCACCGGCGGGACCCAGATCCTGCTTCGCTTCGACCAGCCAGTCAACACCGAGCGAGTCAGCGAGGTGCTCGACGGGCAGGGGTACGACTCCGCCGCGGTCCAGACCGTCCAGGTCGACGGCGGGAACGGGATCCAGATCCGGATGCCCGAACTCGGCGAGGGCTCGACCGAGAAGGCCGACCTCTATTCGGCCATCCAGGCCGAGATCGGCACCTTTACCGAACTGGAGATCAGCACCATCGGCGCCTCGGTCGGCAACGCGATCCGGGACCGCGCATTCCTCGCCGTCGGCTTTGCCTCGGTCGGCGTCCTGCTGTTCATCGGCTGGGCCTTCCGCAACACCCAGAACCCGTGGCTCTACGGCACCTGTGCCATCGTCGCGATGCTCCATGACGTGCTGCTGGTGGTCGGGATCTTCTCGATCCTCGGCGTGGTCGCCGACGTCGAGATCGATGCCCTCTTCGTCACCGCGCTGCTGACGATCATCGGTTTCTCGGTCCACGACACCATCGTCGTCTTCGACCGGATCCGGGAGAACCTGGCCCGCCACGCCGCCCCGACCTTCGAGGGCGTCGTCGATTACAGCCTGGCCCAGACGCTGGTCCGGTCCCTGAACACCTCCCTGACCGTGGTCCTGACCCTGCTCGCCCTCTACCTCTTCGGCGGCTCGTCCACCCGCAACTTCGTCCTGGCCCTCCTCATCGGCGTCGTCAGCGGCACCTACTCCTCGATCTTCAACGCCAGCCAATTGCTCGTCGCCTGGGAGACCGGCGAGATCCAGCGCCTGTTCGGACGCCTCACCGGCCGGGGCGGATCCCGGGGCGCGGCCGTCGCGAGCAGCCGGTAACCGTAACCACCCGGCCACCAGGCGGCGACGATCAGCCAACCGGGGCCGACCGGCCAGGATCGCATGCTACACTAGGCCGTCGCGAATGCCGCCCCTATCCGGGACCGGCTTGTTTTCCACGCGTCGCAACCGAGCCGACGGAGCCCCCGGGCGCCGACCATCCCCGGGTCTCGAGGGGTCCGGGGACGAACCATGGCACGCCGGACCCGGGCGACGGGGTCCACGAGACAGCAGGGGGGGGACGTGGACGAATCGTTGCTCTATAGCATGCCGGTCATCATCTTCGGGATCGTCGCGATCGCCTTCGCCAGTTGGCTGGCCCGCGATGTCCTGAGCCGGGACACCGGCACCCCGGCCATGCAGGACATCGCCGCCCGCATCTTCCAAGGCGCCATCGCCTACCTGAACCGACAATACCGCACCATCGGCGTGCTGGCCGTGGTCGTCGCCGTGATCATGGGTATCCTGGTCGCCCTGTTCGAGAATGACCACGCCGTCGCCCGGGGCGTCGTCACCTCCCTGGCCTTCCTGATGGGCGCCCTGCTCTCCGGCGTCTCCGGCTTCATCGGCATGTACGTCGCCGTCCGGAGCAATGTCCGGACCGCCTCGGCCGCCCAGCGGTCGCTCGGCGAGGCCCTCACCGTCGCCCTCCGGGGCGGCGCGGTGACCGGGTTCCTGATCATCGCGATGGGCCTGCTCGGCGTCCTGGCCGTCTACGGGATGGTCTACACCGTCGCCGAGGGCGAATTCGCGGCCGTCGCCGAAACCCCGTTCTGGATCGTCGGCTTCGCCTTCGGGGCCAGCTTCGTCGCCCTCTTCGCCCAACTGGGCGGTGGCATCTACACCAAGGCCGCCGACGTCGGCGCCGACCTGGTCGGCAAGGTCGAGGCCGGCATCCCCGAGGACGACCCCCGCAACCCGGCCGTGATCGCCGACCTGGTCGGCGACAACGTCGGCGACTGCGCCGGCCGCGGCGCCGACCTCTTCGAGTCTTCCGCCGCCGAGATCATCGGTGCCATGATCCTCGGCGTGGCCCTGTTCCGGGCCTCCGGCGGCGACGCGAGCTCCCGCGACGTCGCCTGGATCTTCTTCCCCCTCGTGGTGGGTGCCTTCGGCCTGCTGGCCTCGCTGGCCGGCGTCCTCGCCGTCCGCCCCCCGACCACGCCGAAGGACCCGATGGCCGAGCTCAACCGGGGCTACTTCGTCGTCTCGGCCCTCTCCGCCGTCTTCCTCGTCATCGTCTGCTATTGGATGTTGCCCTATGGCGCCTTCCCCTTCGCCATCTGCGGCATCATCGGCATCCTGACCGCGATCGCCTTTGTCTACATCACCCAGTACTACACCTCGACGAACTATCGACCGGTGAAGTCGATCGCCGAAGCGTCCAAGACCGGCCCGGCGACCAACATCATCTCCGGCATCGCGGTCGGCTTCGAGACCACCGCCGCCCCGGCGATCACGATCTCGATCGCCCTGCTCTCGTCCTACGCGATCGGTGAGACCGTCGATTTCCCGGTCGATCCCGGCGTCTCCGGCGGCATCTTCGGGACCGCCGTGGCGACGATGGGCATGCTGATGTCGGCCGCCTACATCCTGGCGATGGATACCTTCGGCCCGATCACCGACAACGCCGGCGGCATCGTCGAGATGAGCGACCAGCCCGAGTCCGTCCGGACCATCACCGACGCCCTCGACTCGGTCGGCAACACCACCAAGGCCCTGACCAAGGGCTACGCGGTCGGCACGGCCGCTCTGGCCGCCTTCCTCCTGTTCTCGGCCTTCCTCGACGAGGTCGACCGCTTCACCCCCGGCGACATCGAGCGCGTCGTCAACCTGGCCGACCCGTCCGTCTTCGTCGGTGGCCTGATCGGCGCGATGCTGGTCTTCCTCTTCTCGTCCCTGGCGATCCGGGCCGTCGGCCGGGCGGCCGGCGACATGATCGAGGAAGTTCGCCGCCAGTTCCGCGCCGACCCGGGCATCATGGCCGGCACCTCGACTCCCGACTACGCGAAGTGCGTCGATATCTCCGTCCGCGGCGCCCTGCGGGAGATGATCCTGCCCGGTGCCCTGGCGGTCATCGTGCCGATCATGGTCGGGGTGATCCTCCGCTGGGAGGCCGCCGCCGGTATGCTCATGATCGGCACGATCACCGGCGTCCTGCTCGCGATCGTGCTCAACAACGGCGGCGGGGCCTGGGACAACGCCAAGAAGTACATCGAGGCCGGAGGCCTGAAGGACGCCGCGGGCAATGTCCTCGGTAAGGGCTCCGAAGCCCACGATGCCTCGGTCGTCGGCGACACCGTCGGCGACCCGTGGAAGGACACCGCCGGCCCGTCCCTCCACGTCTTGATCAAGCTGCTGGCCACCATCACCTTGGTCCTGGCCCCGCTGTTCATCTAGTCCACCGGTGGGGGAGCGAGCGAAAGACGCCCCCTCCCCGGCGTCAGGCCCGCCCGTCCGGTCGAGCCGATGACCAACCCACGATCCAGAGATGAGGACGGTAGAGTGGCTGAGGCGAACGCGACGGCGACCGGATCGACTCCCCGCCAGATCGGCATCATCGGCGGCGGGATGGCGGGTCTCACCGCCGCCCTTCGCCTGGCCCAGGCCGGGCACGCGGTCACCCTCTGGGAGCGGGGCCAGCGCCTCGGCGGCCAGGCGGCGGCCTTTCCCGTCGCCGGGACCTCCCTCGAATTCTTCTACCACCACCTCTTCCAGAGCGACGAGGCGATCACCGCGCTGGCTTCCGAGGTCGGCGTCGGCGACGCACTCGTCTGGCTGCCATCCAACGTCGGCTATTTCTCCGAGGGCAAGATCTGGCCGCTGAACGGCGCCCTCGACCTGCTCAGGCTCGGGTTCATCCCCTTCCACGACCGGGTCCGCCTCGGCCTGGTGACCGCCTATCTCCAGCGGGTCCGGAAGTGGAAGCGCTTCGAGCACGTCACGGCCGACACGTGGTTGCGCCGCGCCCTCGGCCAGAACGCCTACGACAAGACCCTCGGCGCCCAGCTCAAGGCCAAGTTCGGGAGCTACTACGACCAGGTGGCCATGGTCTGGTTCTGGGGCAAGATCTGGCTCCGGACCACCTCGCGCCGTTCCCCGCTCGACCAGGAGAAGCTCGGCTACTTCCGGGGCAGCTTCAACGTGATCATCGACGCCCTAGCCGATGCCTGCCGTGCGGCCGGGGTCGACATCGTCACGGGGTCCGGGCCGTCCGAGGTCCGGGAGGCGTCCGGCGGCGGCGTCGAGCTGGTCTTCGACGATCGCGTCGAGCGCCGCGACACGGTGATCGCCACCGTCCCATCGTCCGTCTTCTTGCGTCTTGCCCCCTCGATCACTGGTGCCTACCGTGACACGCTCTCGAAGCTGACCTACGAGGCGGCGGCCGTGGCGATCCTGCAGATGGACCGCGCCCTGACCGACATCTACTGGCTGAACATCGCCGACCCGGACATCCCCTTCACCGGGGTGATCGAACACACCAACTTCGTCGGCCCGGAGCACTACGGCGGTGCCCACTTCCTCTACCTCAGCAAGTACATGGAACCCGATCATCCTTACTTCGCCCTCAGCGACGAGGCGCTGGTCGCGGAGTACCTGCCGTTCCTGAAGCGGATCAATCCCGACTTCGACGAGTCGTGGGTCCAGGCGGGGGGGGTCTTCCGGGAGCGGGCCGCCCAGCCCAGCGAGATGCAGGATCCCCCGAAGTCGATCCCGGCCCACCAGACGCCGATCCCCGGCCTCTACCTCGCCAACACCACCCAGATCTACCCGGAGGACCGGGGCACCAACTACAGCGTCCGCCTCGGCAACGACATCGCCGAGGTCATCGGGGACGACCTCTCCTCGGGCCGCCCCTGGCCGAAGCCGGCTTCCTGACCGGCGAAGCCCCGTCTCACGCCTGGACCCAGGTCGGGGCGTTGGCGTTGATCTCCTGCCGGATCACCCCCCCATCTTCGAGGTGGGCCAGCGCGGCATAGACCGACGACTGGACCAGGTAGTACCCGGCCGGCTCGGTCACGTCGAAGCCGAACGTCCTTCGCACGGCATTCATCACCCCGGCGAACCCCAGCGGGATCGAGACCGCCCCGGTCACCGCGGCCAAGAGGCGCTCGACGACCGCCCGGTTGGCCGCCACCGACGGACCGATGTCCGCCATCACAGAACCGTGTCCGGGCACCGCCAGGTCACAGGGAACGGCTTCCGCCCGGGCTAACGATTCGAGGTGCTTCCCGACCGAGACGAGATACGGGACCGGGTGCTTCTCCAGTGCCTCGGGCGGCAGCACGATGTCGGCGCAGAAGAACACCCCATCGATCAGGTACCCGACCTGGCCCGGAGAATGCCCCGGGAGCGGCACGACCTCGATCATGACCCCCTCGATCGCCAAGGGCCCCGCCGTGACCACGTGATCGACCGGGCTCGGCATGGCGAGCAGGAACCGGCCCCGTAGGGGAGCGGGCGGTGCCGCGCCGCCAAACAGCAAGGTCGGCAGCAGTTCGGGGTGACGCACGATCGCCTCGTCGATGTCCGGCGCCCAGACCGCCGCCCCGGTCCGCCCCACCACCGCCGCGTTCCCGCCGAAGTGGTCCGCGTGGGCGTGCGTGGTCAAGATGCCGGCGACCTCCAGCCCCCCGGTACGGATCGTCTTGAGCGCCCGCAGGCCGTTGGATTCGTTGCCCCCGGTATCGACCATCAAGGCCGACCCGTCATCCAGCCGGATGACCCCGACGTTGACCCCACCCGGCACATACCCGACCCTATCCGTGATCCGCTCCATCGGCTCCCGCCCCCCGCTGCCCGCTATACTCCTGCCCGTTCGCCCCGCCGCGGTCCCATGATACGAAGGATAGGCAGCCGTGTTCGCCCCCACCGCCCGTCTCGCCCACGTCATCGCGGTCGACCAGTTCGACCGCGCCGCATTGGAATCCCTCTTCACCCGCACGGACGCGATGCGGTCGCTCCCCCCCGGGGCGTCGCCGCTCGCGGACCGCATCCTGGCGACGATGTTCTACGAACCCTCGACCCGGACCCGGCTCAGCTTCGAGTCGGCGATGCTCCGCCTCGGCGGCCAGGTGATCTCGACCGAGAACGCTCGCGAGTTCTCCTCGGCCATCAAGGGCGAGTCGGTCGAGGACACGATCCGGATCGTCAATGGCTACGCCGACGCGATCGTGATCCGCCACCACGAGCAGGGCGCCG
>JBBJOE010000153.1:0-6493 GCA_037721765.1 Thermomicrobiales bacterium | reverse complement strand
ACATTCAGCCACTTGTGGCCGTCGGTCGCCACCGAGTCGGCCCGTTCGACCCCGGCCACGAGCGCCGCCGTCCGCGGCGACAGGGCGGCGAAGAGTCCAAAGGCCCCATCGACGTGCAGCCAGGCCCCGGGACCGTGTGCGTCCCGGGCATCGGCGATCGCCGCCAGGTCGTCCATCGCACCCGTGTTCACCTCGCCCAGGCCCGCGACCACGATCGCCGGACCAGCGAGGCGGGCCAGCGCGTCCCGCACCCCGTCCGGGTCCATTGCCCCTCCGGGGGCCGGGATCTCGATCGTCGCCCTTCGCCCCAGGCCCAGCGTCGCCAGGGCCTTGCGGACGCTGGCATGGGTCACGTCGCTGACCAGCACTGGGATGCGGGGGTTGCCGGAGAGGCCGTCGGCGGCCGGGTCGAAGCCCAACCGCTCCCCGGTCCATTGCCGGGCCGCCGCCAGGCCGACCAGGTTGGCCGACGTTGCCCCGGTCGTCAGCGTGCCGTCCCAGCCCGGCGGCAGGCCGAACAGGTCCAGCAGCCACCGGATCACCACGGTCTCGGTCTGGGCCCCGGCCGGGCTCGATACCCAGGCCACCAGGTTCTGGTCGAGGGCCGAGGCCAGCCAGTCCCCGGCCAGGGCGGCGGGGAAACTACCGCCATTGACGAAGCCGAAGAAGCGCGGCCCGGGCGAGGCGACGATCCCCGGTTCGGCTCGCTCGAACCACTCCCGCACGGTCGCCGCCGCATCCGTCCCCGTCTCCGGCAACGGCCCGCCCAACGCGACCTCCATCTCGGCCAGGGTGGCGGCCCGACTCACCGGCCGCTCGGCTAGCCCGGCCACGTATTCGCCGGCGATCTCCCGCACCGCGTCCAACGCCGGCGCGAACCCCGCGAACGGGTCATCGTCGCCCGCCGGCGGGAGGGCATCGGGCAGGGGCGCGGTCCCGGCCGCCGTGCCGGTCAAGTCGAGATGGGGTAGGGGAGTGGGCATCGGGGATTCTCCGGTCGGGACCGACGACGGGCGAGACGCACGCGTGATGACATGGCCGTCCTGACCATCATCGCACGGTCACGGCGACCCACCGATCGGCCCGCGGGCGAGTTGAGCCCGAACGTGACGCCTGCCCGACCGCCACGTCCCCAAGAACGCCCCTCCGCCCATGGGCACCGACCGCGACGACCCGTCGGGCCGCACCGTCGGGCCGCACCGTCGGGCCGCACCGTCCCATTCCGAGTAACAATCCGACCACATGGCGGCACGGTCTCGTCGTCGCACCGGGTCCTCGGCATTCCCACCCACATCGAACGATCGCGACCGGAAACCGGGTCCAGCAAGCGACGAACCTACGATGCGAACCCTTCTAATCGCCGCAAGGCTTCATAGGACACTCGTGTCGTGATATACGCGGAGTATTCGTAGGGGCGCCGCTTGCCGAGCCCGTCTCAGGGCAATGTTGCCGCCTATGGTCACCCCGTCGGAAATCCCGCCCCGCTATCCCCGGGCAGGCTCGGACGCCTCATCGCCCGCCGTCCCATCGACCTGACCGGTATCCCCCGTCGTCCCGGCATCGTCGGCGCCATCTCCGAATGCCGGTTCCGGTTCCGGTTCCGGCTCCGGCGTCGGCTCCGCCGGCGGGTCCGGGGTCAGGGCGACCCGCAAGAACTCGGCGACGCGGGCCGCGATCGCCGCGGCCGGTTCGCCGGCGGGGACCTCCTCCATCTCGTAGGTCACGCCCAACTCGTCGAGCAGGGCGGCGAAGCCCCGCAGTTGGGCGGCCCGGCCGGGGGAGGCGTGCCCGGTCCCGAGCAGCAGCACCGGCCCATCGAGCAACCCGGCGTACGTGGTCGGGGTGTGAGTCGCGACCCGGCCACGCTGGACCGCCGGGACCCCGAGGTGCTCGGTGACCCAGGCCCGCCAGGCCGGCCCGGCCTCGTCCAGTTCCTGATCCCAATCGGCGACCGGGTCAATCGCCACGTAGGCCCGGGCCAGGCCCGGCCGGCCGGCCGCCAGCAGCGCCAGCGTCCCGCCATAGCCGCGCCCGACCACGGCCGGGGCCTGGTCGATCACGCCCTCGTGGGCCCGGACCGCCGCCGCGATCGTGACCAGGTCCCCGATCTCGACCTCCTGGTCGGCCAGGGCCGCTTGGGTATCGCTCACCGACCGGCCATACCCGGCGACGCCGCGCCCGTTCGGGGCATAGACCCACAACCCGGCCGCCGCCAGGCCCTGCTCCAGCGGCTGGACCTCCGACCCGTGCCGCCGGGGGGGACCGTCCCCGAGGCAGATCACCGCCGGGGCCGGCCCGGACCGCTCCGGCTGCCGGTAGGTCAGCCCGGACAGCGTCACCCCCTCGTCCACTTCGACCGCGAACGACCCCGGCGTCACGTACCCCTCGATGGGGTCCGGCAGCCCCAGACCCGCGTCGGTCGCGGGCACGTCACCCCCCTCCGGGGCGGCACCTTCCTTAGATGAGGCGCCGGTCGGTGCGGGCGTGCTGGACTCGGCCACGTCCGGCGCGTCATGGTCCACCGGGTTCGGCGCGGCCCCGCTATCCGCTCCGGTCGCCCCTGTCGTAGAGCTAGTGCCAGCGTCCGCCGCATCTTCCCCCACGACGATCGGTTCGGCCCCGGCCGGGATGCTCCCCTCGGGAGCGGGCAGTGCCGTCCGGGCCGCGCCCTCGATCGCGTCCTGGACCACAAGCGTCGCCGCCCGGCGCGGGTCCCCGAACCGGTAGACCACACGGCCCTCGCCTAGCCATCGCGGCGATGCCGCGACGCCGTCGCCCGGATCGAGCACGACCGCCGTCGCGGCCGACGTGCCCTTGACGCAGCAGGCCGTGGTCGTCCCTTGGCCGCGGACGTAGAGGATCTTCTTGCCGGTCGGGTCCCAGCGCGGGTCGGCCTTGTCGCCCGCCTCACCGGCCAGGGTCCAGCCCGCCCCGTTCTCGCCGTTGATGACGGCGATGATGTCCCATTCCCGCTCGTCGGAGACATAGGCCATCTGGAGCCGGTCCGGCGCCCAGCGCAGGTCCCACCGGTTGGCGGGCTTGCCGCCCAGGCCCGCCTTGCCCGGCTTGCCGGTCAACTGGCGCAGTTCGCCCGTCGCCAACACGGACACCCACAGGTCGTGGTCGCCGAAGACCTCCCCGTGCCGCCGCCGGAAGGCCAGCAACGAGCCATCGAAGGACCAGGCCGGATCACGGTCGTCCTGGCGGCCGTCGGTCAGGGCGATCGCCGGGCCTGGCTCGTCGGCGAAGGCCATGCTGACCGTATCGGCCCGCCCCTCCGGCCGGGACGTGAAGGCGACGAGCGCCCCGTCTGGCGACCACCGCGGTCCCCGGTCGGCGGCGCGGTGGTCGACCAGGACGCGGCTCTCGCCCGTTTCGACCTCCACCAGCCAGATCGCCGAGCCGCCGTGCCCGGGGTGATCCCCCTTCACGGCCAGGCGCCGCCCGTCCGGCGACCAGGCCGGCCCCTCGCCCGTCCCCGGTTCCCCCTCGGCCGCCCCGTCCGGCAGCGGCGAGAACGGCAGGTCGAGCACCACCGGCACCCCACCCCCGACCGGGCACAGCTCCAGCCGGAACCCGGCTCCCTCCCGGACCAGATAGGCCAGCGTCGCCCCGTCCGGTGACACTGACAGGGGACCGGGTGAGTTGGGGGCGTCTGGCCGGACGCGGTCGCGATCGTCACCGCCAGGCATCCCCCCGGCCTCCGGAGCGGTCACCGCGCCATTCGCCCCGGGCAACGGCTCCGCCCCCATCGGCGATGCCTCCGCGGGCGACTCGGGCGACGGGGACGGGGCAAGGTCGCGTTCAACAGCCATCGACGGTCGTTCCTCCAGACAGGCAGGCGCCCGGGGTCCCACCACCACGATGCGGACCGCGCCGCGAGTATCGTACACCGGGGCGGGGGTTGGGCTGCTGCCCAGTTCCAACGTCCGCGTTCTCATACGACGGGGAAACATGGAAATGTGCTGAATCGATCAAACCGACCAGCTCACCAATGTCGTGTTCGATTACTACGGAGAAAATAGCCGCCCCGTTGACGGTTCGCCTCCTAGACGACAGAATACAGACTGGCGCCGAAGGGAAGACGGTCGATCGACTTAGGGCGAGCATAATTCGGTCATACGGTTCGGTGCGCACGATCGCCGCGGTTTTCCTTCTCTCATTCCTTGGCACTTCTTTGTTGCAGTCCGCCTGCGCCGACGCCGACTCCAAAGTCTGAGACTGGAGAGCCGAGCGGGCCTGGAGGCATCGGGAATACTCGCGGGGACATCTTTGATTACTGGAATATCGTTCCAACGACCGAACCCGCATTCGAGTACTCCGTCGATCATAAGCACGACGTTACCTATGACACCGAGGATTACCAGATCGGCTTCCTGTTCCAACTCCGGAACGACGACAAGATCCGCAAAACCGATCGGGTGATTCTGATCGTGATTAGCCTGATTTCGTCCACAACCGTTTCCCAGGGAGAACGTCTAGCGGAGAATTTTCTTCCTGAAGACGCCAAGAAGGACGGTCCAAGAAGTGAGAATCGGTTCAAGGAACCCGTTCAGCGATACCATAGCGAGAGGATTGAGGACTTGTTCCCAAGGCTGGAGATCGAAGGGGAGCATCCAGGCAATCCTGGTCAAGTTTGGGTCACGATATACCCAGGACAGGATAGCGAGAGCGTCATCGAGCTTGCTCTATTCGATTCCAGCGTCTACTAGCTAACGGACGGACGCACCTCGCTTTGACCCAACCCACACCGACCGGCGACCTCGGCTATCCGACCGAACCCCACGGCCGCATCCCCGCCTTTCAACATCGACGAAGAGGCGGAGTTCTGAGACACCCATGACTTCACCGACTTCGCGCGGGAGGCGACGCCGGCTCGCGTCACCGTCGGGCGGACGCTCGCCGATCGGTTCGCCGCGAGGCAAACCCAGGCCGATGCCCCCCGCGTCCAGCCCGATCGGGTGAACCGCAACCGGTGATCCGCTTCCTCGGACAACGAACGATGGCTCTCCCACGCCACGCCACGGCGGTCATGACTGGACCGCGATCGGTGAGCGCTTTCACGGGATGGACACCACCCGAGAGAAAGGCGGCATCCTCACGCCACCACATCTGGAAGCATGCGGTGGCATCGTCATGGTCCAACGGCATCCCATCGAAGCGATGAACGCGCGGTCATCCATCACGCGCGGGATTAGGTATCCCTACTGATTTACCCCTTCGCTAGGTCGCGCTACCATAGTTCCGGGTCGGTCCCATCGCGGAGAACGGCGTCCTCCGCACGCGAACGCCTCCGGAGACCCACCATGGTCACGACCACGACTACTACCGCCGCGACCGCCGCCCCCGACCTCGCCGTGATCAAGCAGCGCCAGCAGGCAACCTGGGCCTCTGGCGACTACGCCGCGATCGGGACCACCCTCCAGATCGTCAGCGAACGCCTCATCGAGGCCGTCGATCTCCGGGCCGGTCAACGGGTCCTCGACGTCGCCACCGGCAGCGGCAACACCGCCCTCGCCGCCGCCCGGCGCTTCGGGGAGGCCGTCGGGGTGGACTACGTTCCGGCCCTGCTGGATCGGGGCCGCGCCCGGGCGGCGGCCGACGGGCTGCCGGTCGAGTTCATCGAGGGCGATGCCGAAGCCCTGCCGTTTCCCGACGCCTCGTTCGACGTGGTCCTCTCTACCTTCGGCCAGATGTTCGCCCCCGACCAGGAGCGCACCGCCGCCGAACTGGTCCGCGTCTGCCGCCCCGGCGGGAAGATCGGCATGGCCAACTGGTCCCCCGACAGCTTCATCGGGGCCATCTTCCGCGCCATCGCGAAGCACGTCGCTCCTCCGGCCAACCTGCGGTCGCCCCTGCTCTGGGGCACGGAGGAGCGACTCCGGGAGTTGTTCGGCGACGCGGTCTCCTCACTGACCGCGACCCGGCTCAACTACGCCTTTCGCTACCGCTCGCCCGAACACTGGCTGGAGTATTTCCGGACCAACTACGGCCCGACCAAGAAGACCTTCGAGGCGATCGACGAATCCCGCCACGAGGACCTTGCCAACGACCTCCTCGCCGTCCTGCACAAATTCAACCGCTCCGGCGACGCGACCCTGGTCGCCCCCAGCGACTACCTCGAGGTGGTGGCGATCCGTAGTTGAGGCCGCGCCCGTCCCGTCGGGCGCCGGGGGATTCTCCGGCGACCCGGCGCGGCGGGGAAGCGTGGGGCCGCAAGACGGGGCCCCCTCCTTGACCTGCCCGGTCCCCGATCGGAGACCAGCGCCACACCCGGCTCGCTCGCCTCGCCGGGCGACGGTTCGTGTCGCCGGTGGTCAAGAACGTTCGGACCCGGCGTTATCCTCGTTCCTGCCGACCACTCACTGGCCGCCACCACCCGCCCTCCTCCCGACCCTGAACGCAAGAATCGGATCGTCACCGGCTTCGCCGTGCCAGATACTGGGACCATGAGGCGCGGCGTCCGGGTCAGCCGGGCGGACGGGGTAGGGGA
>JBBJOE010000013.1:0-22381 GCA_037721765.1 Thermomicrobiales bacterium | reverse complement strand
CGTCCCGCGGACGTGGACGCGGCGATCCGGGCCGAGGCCAACGCCCGCCTGACGGCCACCGCCCCCGCTGGCTTCCGATTCGACCAGGCCACGGTCCAACTCGCCGCCCCCGCCCTCCTCTCGGCCGATGGCGACGTCGCCCGGTACTCGGTGACGGGAACGGGTCAATGGGTCGCCGTCGTTTCCGACGAGGAACGAGATCGCCTCGCCGCCGAGTTGGCCGGCAGCGGGACCGACGACGCGAACCGCATCCTGTCCGCCGTCCCCGGTCTCCAGGGTCACGCGATCGACTACGCCCCCGGCTGGCTCCCGGACCGGATGCCGCCCTCGGCCGGCCGCATCGAGATCCGGGTCGACGACTGATGCCCCGCAGGACGAAGAATGCCCGGCGCCAGACCAACCTCCCCCGTCCCTCCCGCCCGGGTGGGAGCGGCGGTGGTGGCTGGGCCCCGGTCGTGTTCGCATCCCCGACTCCCCCGCCGAGGCGGACCGGCGGCGCGCCGCCGGTCCGGACCATGGCCGTCGATGTCGGCGAACGTCGCATCGGCATCGCGGTCAGCGACGACTCCCGCCGGGTCGCCATGCCCCTGACGACTCTGACCCGATCCGGCGACGACCTGTCCCACCTCGACGCGTTGGCGGCGGAGTGGGATGTCGGGGAGATCGTCGTCGGGATGCCGACAGGTCTCTCTGGCCGGGAGGGGCCCCAAGCCGCCGTGATCCGATCCTGGGTGGCTCACGCCGAACGCCAGATTGCCCGGCCGTTCCGATTTTGGGACGAGCGATTCTCCTCGCTGATCGCCGAGCGGACGCTCGCCGCCTCCGGGGTCAAGGCCGATCGCCACGGGGGCGAGATCGACGCGATGGCCGCCGCCGTGATCCTGCAGGGATATCTGGATGCCCAACGGCGACGCGACCCCGAGGTTCAGGTCGGGGATGATGGGGGGTAACGCCATCGCCGGACTCCCACGCCATCGGTAGATGAGACGACCGGACGCCAGGAGACGGGTGGTATACTCGGCCATCGTTCAGGGCCGGGACGAAGCCGTCGCGCCGTCGTGGGGTGCCCTTCCCGGCCGTCATCGCCACGCGGGCCGCATCGTCCCCGTGGGGACCGAGGGATCATGCGTGAAGAAGTTGATCATCGCCGTCGTTCAGAACGAAGACGCCGATACCGTCGTCGATGCCCTGCTCGAGGACGAGTTCCGGGCGACCCGGCTGGCCAGCACGGGCGGTTTCCTGCGCCGTGGCAACACGACGCTGATGGTTGGTGCCCAGGACGACCAGGTGGATCGCGTCCTCGATTTGATCCGGACCAATGCGCGTAACCAGTCGGCCCCCGCGAATGCCGCCGAGCAACAGTCGGCAGCCGCGACGGTCTTCGTGCTGGATCTCGAAGAGTACCAACGGCTCTAGTCGCGGTCCGGTCGCCGGGCGGCCACCATGATCCCCATCGATCCGACCCTCCCGCTCCCGGGCAAACATCCCACCGTGTCGATCAGGTGGAGTGCGGCGGTGGTCGCCGTCGTCACGGTCATGGGCCTGAGCCCCGATCCGGTCGCGGCCGTCCTCGCCGCGTCACTGGTGTTCGGGACATACGCGACCCACACCTTCGTCCGCACCCGCCTCGCGCGCCGTCGCACCGACCGGCCCGTCACCACCCGGATCGACCTCGCGGGCCCCGTTGCCGCACCTGACCATGACGCGGCCTCCCCTTCCGCCGAGTGTCGAGATGCCATGGTTGGCCTCTTGTGCGTGACCGCCTACGCGGCGACCTGCGTCGTGCTGTCCCGCGTCATTCCGGGCGATGGCGTCGCGGGCAGGGCCCTGGCCGGTGCCGCTCCCCTGGTCGGCGGCTACGCGGTGCTACAGGCCATGCCCGCGCTGCCGCTGGAGGGAGGCCGGCTCTTCCGCGCCTTCGCCTGGTCGGTCACCGGGTCGGGGGGGGGGGGGGGGCCCCGGCCCGCGCCCCACCGACCGCTACGCGGGATGGATCGCGACGGCGATGATCCTGACCGGGGTCTGGTGCTTGCCACTGGACGCACCCCGGCCGTATATAGGCTTGGCCCTGACCGCGACCGGGTGGCATCTGGCTGTCACGAGTGCCTGGTCCCGGCGCCAGATCGTCTGGCAGCACCGGAGCCAGTCGATCCTCCTCTCCCGGTACGTGCCCGGACTCGTCCTCCCACCCGAGGCCTCTCTGGCCCAGGCCGCCCGGCTGGTGTTGGAGTTCAGGGTGCCTGTCCTCGTCATCGCCACCGACGGGTCCGTCCCCGGAGTCATCACCCGTCAGACGCTCCGGGAACATCCTCGTGCGGACTGGGCCCGTATCCCGCTCGGTCGTGCGATGGTCCCGATCGGGTCACTCCCGGCCCTGCCGGTCGAGGAGACCGTGACCACCGCCGCTACCCTGCTCCGCGACACCGGTCAATCCATCCTCGTCGTGTATTCTGGTGGTCATCCCCGGGCCGCCGTGACCCTGGCTCAACTGGTCGAAACGCTCCCCATCTGATTCGCCGGCAACACCGTGGCGCTCACGCTCCCCGCGCGAGGATAGCCTCGACCAGCGCCTCCAAGGTCGGGCCCGCTTCCGACCGCAGCACGGCATCGGCGATGCCGTCCAAGGGTGTCGGGGTGCGGTTGATGATGACGAGCCGTGCTCCGGCCCGATGGGCCAGCTCAGGCACCTGGGCGGCCGGTTTCACCGCCAATGAACTGCCGACGACAAGCATGGCGTCGCAGTGGGCCGCCGCCCCGGTGGCCCTGGACAGTGCGACCGGTGGCAACGCCTCGCCGAACAAGATCGTCGCGGCTCGCAATGGCCCCCCGCAGACGTGACAACCGGGCACCGATTCGCCCGCCGACAGGCGCGCGTGGATCTCGGCGCCGGACCATCTGCGGTCGCAGTCCAGGCACCGGATCACGTGCGACGACCCGTGCAGTTCCAGGACCCGTTCTGGATCGTGCCCGGCGGCCAGATGCAGCCCGTCAATGTTTTGGGTGATCACGGCCGCGAGTCGTCCCGCACGTTCCAGTCGCACCAGGGCCTGGTGGCCCCGGTTGGGCCGCTTGGCCACCATCTCGGGATATCGGGTCCGGCGGCCCTCCCAATAGGCTCGCCGGACGGCGGGGTCATCCCGGAATCCGGTCATCGTCGGGATCGCCCCCGTGGTCCAAACCCCGTTTGGTCCCCGATAATCGGGGATCCCGCTCTCGGTGCTGATCCCGGCTCCGGTGAAGGCGACGATCCGCCTCGCCGAGCGGAGCAACGCGGCGGCGACGGGCACGGTGTCCATCTCGCGCCGATCCTCCGAGACGGCCGCATCTCGCACCATCACACCGCCTCGATCGTCCTCGTACCACGACATCTCGCCATCGGTCGCGGGGTACGGCGCTGGGTATCCCGTGCCCTGCCGTATGACCGCCGGATTGGCGCCTTGTGTACGTACAGGTCCCGTGATAGTATCGAGAACACGAGATCGCCAGGTACAGGATATCAAGGAGCACGGCGCCCCGATGCTGCTGTCACGACTGTTGCGCCCGCGAACGGCCAAGCGCACCCTCCCGCCGGCGGACCCGTCGCCCGGCGCACCCGCCCCTCCTCACCTCGCGCCGGTTCCCCATTCGCGAACTCCCGACGTGCGGCTCGCTCCGGCTGACCCTGTCCGGGGAGAGAGTCGCCATGGTGACCTCGGTGACCTCCCGAGCGACCGAACCACCGCCGCGCCGGCGCGACCACCCCGGTCCGCACTGTTCCCCGTCCGCCTGCGCGGGGAGCCCGGCCGGGAGTATGGGGCTCTGCTAGCGATCCCCGCGGACCTCGGGCCAGACGCTCGCAAGGCACGTCTCCTCGCCGTACAAGGTATCCTCCACGCTCGACAAGGGCGCCCAGACTCGGCCAGGGCCGCTTTTGCCCTCGCGCTCACCTCCGATCCGACCCTCGATGTCGCGGCCATGCCCACCTTCTGGGATCTTCCCCGGACCGGCTGCCAGGCGGCTGTCTCCGCCTGCGAGGACGCGGGCCTGCCACGTGAGGCGGCCGAACTCCAGACCCGGATCACCTACCAGCTCCGGCCCAGGGCCCTCAGATTGGTCCGGGCTGCCGACGAGCGCCAGTCGTCGTGACGGTCGCGCCGGGCGACGGCGAATGGGTCCCGGAATCGGACGGGGTGGAAGAGGTGCGACCCATTCAGGACACGGCCCCGTCAACCGGCCTGCCGCGCCGGAGCAATGCCTGGCTCACCGCTCCGAAGCGAGCCCGGTCGACCGCGTAGTACTTGACGCCCCGGGCCGGGCGGACCGTCACCAGGCCGGCCCGTTCGAGCTGAGCCAGGTGCCGCGATGCCGCCGACTGGGCGATCCCCAACCGGCCCACGATCTCCTGAGCATACCGCTCACCAGCCCCGAGGAGGTCCACGATCCGGAGCCGGGTCGGGTCGGCCAACGCCCGCAGCGCCTCCAGTAATTCGCGATCGTCTTCCACCTCCTCCACCGGCCCGACCGCCTCGCCGGGCTCTCCAGGGGTCAACGGACCCGTGCCTAACCGGGACAGGATGGCCGGGGCGGAGAAGAAAGCCACCATGTCGGGGGGGTAGACGATATAGCTGACGAAGGCGCCGACAGTGGCCGACGGGCAAAACACGACCCGCTTCACCCGTCCCAGATCGGCGGCCAGGGTCGAGGGGAGCCTATGTCCGGTCAGCGTGGAGAAGACCTGTCCGACGCCCCCGTCGAGCGATCTCCGGGCGACCGCCGTCGCGCGTTCGAGCATCGGCCGATGTCCGGCGATCGCCGCCCCGTAGTGCCCTTCCCAGATCGCCCGGTAGAGCCGGATCGTCTTGTCCCGCAGCACCGCGGGCTCGATCAATAGCGGGACGACCTCCTCCACGGTCGCCGTCGTCAGCGCGGGGCCGACGAATTCCTGCCAGGCTCCGGCGTCCGGCCCCGTCGGGGTGGGGAGGACCACGTCGAGGTCGCGATGGACCCGCTCGACGGCGTGGACCGCCATCGCCCGGTACATCTCCGGCGGCAGCGACGCGAGGAAGGCGACGAGGTCCTCGAAGGTGGCCCCGTCCCGCTCCGTCGCCAACGGCCGGAAGGCCATCACCGGTTCTTCCATGTAGTAGAGCAACCGGCCCGAGAAGCCATGGAGCAAGTCGAGGTCGGCCACCGTCGCGGCCGTCAGCTCGCGCCTCGTCGCGACGAGCCACGGTTCGAGCCCGCTGCCGGGCACGGCCCTGTACAGCAGCGAGCAGACTGACACCAGGTCGAGGGGGACCGACAGCCGGGTCTCGACGTGCAATGCCGGGGTGCCCGGGACCAATTCACCCATGATCCGGCCTGTCCCCCGTCTCTGGCTCCCCGGCGTCTTCCCCCTATGCTAATACCGCGATAACACCAAGGCAAGCGAGCGGGGGGGCGATCGCGTCGCGAGATCGCGACGCCAGAGGCCGTCTCCCGGGACGGGCCGACTCCCTCTCACCACCTCGGGTCGTTCCGGAGACACGAGGAGAGGCCGGCCCGGGCGGGATCGGCCTGCCGCCCGCGAGGCCGCGGTCAAACCGTGCTCGTCCGCGGGCATCGGCGGGGCGGCTAGACGGGGTGACGCGGGCCAGCCGCCTCGATCAGGCCATGTCCAGGTAATCCTGCCGGGGCGGGCTGAAGATGTCGATCACGGATGCCCCGGCTGGACCGGCGATGACCGCGTGGGTCGTCCCCCCCGCGATCACCACGACCTCACCCGGACCGACGGTGCGCGTGTCCTTCCCGAGGGTGAACTCCATCTCGCCCTCCAACACGACGCTGATCTGCTCGTGCGGGTGGGCATGGGCCATCACCACGCTGCCCGGCTCCAACCACACCCGGCAGGCCATCGTCGCCTCCCCGGCCACCGGTCGGAAGTGGACACCCGGAAACGGCTCCCGTTCCGCGACATCGTCCCACCGGTGCCACGGTCCGCCCCGTCCGGCAACCGTTCCGGTATCCGGGTCGTCTCCTCCGCCGTTCGTCACCATCTCGTACCTTTCCCTGTCTCGGACGTCCCGGCAAGATGGGCCCGAAAAACCGGCCCGGAGTCCCTACCGATTCTCCCCGATGGGCCTGCCGGTAGTGCCCCATCCTCTCACGACCGCTCACGGGACGCCGATCGATGCTCCGGATGCCGGCGATGAACGCGGACCCCTCTGATGTAGCCAGTGGGACCACGTCCTCGTCCTGGACCTTGGTGGGAGGTGGAAGGTCCGGATGCACTCGGCTTGACCGGGAAGAACGTATGCGCTACCGTGTATTCATGGGATATGTTGCTCGGGAGGGGCGGTCATGGGTGGTCCGGGCATGTCGACCGATTCCGCCGACCGGGCGGGAGTCCGAGATTCGGTTGAGCCGTCGATCGCGTCGACGTTCGGTCCGGGTGACGGATCAGGTGACGGCTTGGCCGATGGAGCCACCCCCGGCGCAGATCGCCCAGATCTCCTTATGTCCACGGGAACATCCGGTCTAGCGGGAGCACCCGTGGGCACCCGCGCCGCGAGCGGACGATCCGCGGACAGGCTCGAGCGAGAGGCCGAGCGGGCCAAGCCCGACCAGCTCTCCCTGTTCGTACCCGGCCCGCGTGGCTCGTTCTCCCCGGCCCTCCACGGCCTGGCCCCGCTGACGGCCACATCGCGATTGCCGATCGGGCGGGCCTGGTTTCGAATCGAACTCGAGCAGGCTGGTCGCCCGCGCAACACCATCGAGTCCTATTGCTATGACCTCGTCGAACTCGAGAAGACGATCGGCCCGATCCCGGTCGGCCGGATCACGCGGGCCCACGTCGCCACCTTCCTCGCCGGCGCCCGCACCCAATCGACCCGAAAGCGGCGCCTGACCTCCCTACGCCAATTCTTCCGCTTCCTCATCGCCGGGGCCAGGGTGATCGACGCGGACCCGTGCGAGGGGTTCTTTCCCCACCGGATCGAACTCAAGGGGGTCGTGCCTCTCTTTCCACCCGAACAGGACGCCATGCTCGCGGCAGCGGCCGGCGACACCCCGTGGGCATTGCCCGCCGTCTGGCTGATGCTCCGCCTTGGCCTCTCCCGCTCCGAACTGCTCGCCCTACGCCGCGATCACATCGACCTGACCGATCCGGCCCGGCCCGTGGTCCACATCTTCTATCCCGACCGGAGCAGGCAGGGGAAGGAGCGCCGGATCGCCGCCGCCGACGATTTCGCGGCCATGTTGGACCGGTATCCGGCTCCCGGGAGCCCGGGTGACGCGGTCGTCCCCCATGGCCCTCCGGCTATCAACCTGATGGTCGAGCGCGTCCGCCGGGCCGCCGGCATTGCCAAGGCGGTGACCCCGGCGACCCTCCGCCACACCTTCGCCGTCGAGCGAGCCAAGGCCGGGGCCACGGGCGATGACCTGCTCACCCTGCTCGGCCTGCATGACGACCTACGAAACCGGGCCAGCGTGGAACGGTACGTTCGCCTCGCCAGCCCGCCCCTGTGATCTTCCCGCCGGGGGCGGCCATTCACACCGGTGGCGTCCCCACCACGATCCCGGTGGCCAGGACGGCGATCCGGGCAAGTTCTTCCTCTCCTGACTCGCCGCGTGATCGGGCGAACCCGAGCAGTTCGACGCGCTCGGCCCGGCCGAAGGCGATCGCGGCCAGGGCAACATCGGTCACGATCCTGGCCATGACGATTTCGAGTGCGACCGAGTCGAATCCATCCGTCGCCGTGCAGAGGGTCAGGAGGTCATCTTCCGGCACCGCTGGGTCGCCGCCCCCCATGCCGCCGTCGGCCGCGGCGCCGGCTCCCGCCTCGGCCTCGTCGACGAGTTGGACCAGTTGCAGGTCATCGGGGGCCGGTGCGGCCGGATACCACGCCTCCCGCCAGGCGCCAAGCGCCGCGACGTTGGCTTCGCCACCGGCCGCCAAGGTCTGCCCCAGGTCTCGTACCCGGGCATCGGTCGCCCGGTCGGCGATGAGCCGACCGATGGTGGCCGTCCCGGCGTCTCTCGCCGCCATGGCGTCGATGTAGACCAAATCAAAGGGCGCCAACACGACAGCGCCGGGATCCGTCGGGACCGACTCGTCGCCGTGGTCGTGGTCATCAGCCGTGCCGGGAGTGGCGAGCGTCCCGGCGGTCACCGCCGCGCAGATGGCTGCCGCCCCGGTGACCGGAGTCCCAGTCGCCACGGTTTCCTGGGTCGCCGCCGGCATCGCCGGGCGGGCCACCGCGAGTGCCACCGCCACCACCATCACGGCGACGCCACGCCGAGCGGCAGATGACCCCATCGTTCCGTCCAACATCGTCTCTCCCCTCGTCATTGGACCGGCGCCACCGGTCCCAAACCAGACCGCACCTCAGGCGTCCTGGGCGAGCGCGGCCACACCGAGGAGCACGAGCGTCGTCGCGTCTTGGACGTTTTCCATGTCGATCGACTCGAAAGTGTCGCCCGGGGTGTGGAGGATATTGGACCAGCCAAAGAGCTCTCGGGCGACCAGGATCGTCGGTACCCCGGCGTCGCGCAGGTAGTTGTCATCGGCCACGATCACCGGGTTCTGTCGCACGAGCAACGCCTGTCCCAGGCCGTAGCGGTCGTTCATGTCGACCAGGATGTCCTGCAGCCACATGGAACCGGCATCGCCGTTGAGGACGAGTTGGGTCCCATGCGCGGCAGACCCGACCGCGTCGATGTTATAGGCCCCAGCGATGACGACCCCGTCCTCGGCCAGGCGGGTCGTGAACGCTTCGACGCCCTGGAGGCCGACCTCCTCGACATTGGTGGCGAAGAACCGTACCGGGTGGGCCAGGCGACGCTGGCTCAGGATGCGGGCGATCTCCAGCATCGAGGCGACGCCGGTGGCGTTATCGTCGGCCCCGGGGGCCTCGCTCTGGTCGGCCGATTGGTCGTTGATCGAGTCATAGTGGCCCAGGACCAGGTACGCGTCGGACGGGTCGTCCCCCGGCAGCTCGGCGACGACGTTCAGCGAGAGGAGCCCGTCATCGGTGACGAAGTCCTCGAACCAGACGTTGATCCCCATCCCGGCGAAACGCCGGTAGAGGTACTCCCCGGCCATCACGTTGCCGGTCGTCGTGTACTGACGGGTACCGACCCCGGTGCCGTCGGTCGAACTCTGGGCCTGTAGATCACGGATCGTCCGCTCCAACTCGCTCCCCGAGACGTCATCGACCAGGGTATCGAGGTCGTCGATCCGGGGCAACGTCTCGCGGTCCGCTTCCGGTACCGGCGGCCGGTCCCGCGTCGGCGGGAACTTCTCGACCCAGATCCCCCGGTCGACCAGCCCCCGGGCCGGGGCCGGTAATTCCTCGACCCGGATCACCCGCTGCCGCCCGGTTGCGTCCAGGATCGTACCGGCTCGGGAAACGATGTCGTCAGCTTCGGACTGACCCATCTCCTCGGGGGCGCGGACCACGTACAGGGCGAGGGTGTCGTCGTCGGCCTGGATCACCGTGACGGGAATGGCCCGGCCCCGCATCGCGTCGATCGACGCGGCCGGCATCGCGGCCCAGACCTGGCCGTCGTGGGTGTAGTTGGGGGTGATGCCGGCCGCGTCCAGCGACTGGCGGACGCCGTCCGAATCGTCCAACCGGACCAGGCAAGCGCCGTCGCAGGTCGCTGGTTCGATGCCCGGCGTGGCAGCGACATCTACATCCGGAGATGAAGTGTGGGAGATCGGGGCAGACGCCCCGGCGGCCGGCGAGGCGATGGCCGCGGTCGGCACCGGCGAGGCGGTCGAGGTCTCGGGGTCGGCGGGGCCGAGGACGATCTGGGCGGTGATGGCCAACACCGCCGTCAGGATGATCACCCCGGCGAAGATGAGGAGGATGCGACGCTCGGAACGGCCGAGGGGCTCACGCGGGGGTTGGACCATAGGGGGACAGGTGCTCCGGAGACCGCGCCGCGCGGCGACCGCGGCCACGCCCGCCGCGCACGGCGGGTCGCCTCGGGGTCATATGCCCCAAGCCTACCACCCACGCTTCGGCTCTGACGAGGCGCGGTCCGGTCAGGGTGCCGAGTGAACGGGTAGGGAGACGTGATCAGCCCGCGCGGTCACCCGCCCGGGGCGTTGTCCCCCAATTCATCACCCACGAGCGCCGCGAAGGCGTCGATCTCCGTCAGGACGAGGCCGATGCTGCCCTCCCAGAACTCCGCCGAGCGGAGGTCGATCCCGAACCTCGCGCCCAGCGTGGCCGCGTCGGCCTGGCCGGTCGAGGCCAACAGGGCGTCGTAGCCGGCCGCGAACGCCACCCGGTCGTCCCCCGCCCGGGCGATGAGGCCGAGCCCGAAGAGCAGCCCGAACATATAGGGGAAGTTGTAGTACGACCGCGATGCGTAGTAATGGGGCTTCACGGCCCACATATACGGGTGCCGCGTCGCCCCGTCGATGCCGTCACCGTAGGTCTCCCGCTGGGCGTCGAGCATGAGGTCGCACAGCTCGTCCACCCCGACGTCGCGCTCCCGGCGAGCGGAGAAAACCCGTGATTCGAAGCGGAACCGGCTGGTGATGTCGATGATCACCTGGGTCGCGTCCTGGAGCGACCCCTCGATGATTTCCAGGCGCGCGGTGGGGGCGACATCCCGCAAGGCGGCCTCACGCACGATCGTCTCGCAGAAGGTGCTGGCCGTCTCTGCCAGCGTCATCGGGGTCTGGCGCTGGAGGGGGGTCAATCCGGTCTCGTTCAGATTGTGGTAGGCATGGCCCAGTTCGTGGGCCAGGGTGCTGACTCCCCCGTACGACGGGCTGAAGTTCAGCAGGACGCGAGATTCGTCACCCCGGAGCGGCATGCAGAAGGCGCCGCCAACCTTGCCGCCGCGCGACCCCGCGTCGATCCACCGCTCCGCCACGGCCCGTTCCGCCAACGCGCGCATCCGGGGCGAGAACGACCCAAACCGCTCCACCACGAAATTGGTCCCCGTTTCCCAAGACCAGCCCTCTCCGTCCTGGTCGGTGGCGGCGGTCGGGAGCGGCGCGAACAGGTCGTACCAGGCCATCCGCTCGATCCCCAGGGCCCGCGCCTTGAGGTCGTAATAGCGACGGAGAGCCGGAAGGGCCCGATCCGCCGCGCCGAGCATCGCGTCGAGCGTCTCCCGGTCGATCCGGTTGGCATGGAGGGCTTCGGCCAGGGGACTGTCCCAACCGCGCCGGTCCGCCAGCAGATTGACCTCTCCCTTGATCCCGTTCATCGCCGCCGCCAACGGCACCGCGACCCGCTCCCAGGCCGCCAGTTCCGCCTCGTGGGCCCGGCGCCGGACGGCCCGGTCGGGATGGTGGGACAGGTTGCGCAGCTCGCTCATCGGCAGCTCGGCCGGGTCGTTCCCCTCCTCGACCGCGAACGGCACGACGATGCGGGAGGTCACGTCGCCGTGCAGCTTGGCCCAGGCCCCGCCGCCGCTCGGGGAGAGGGCGGCGGCGAGGTCCTCCTCTGCCGGACTCATCTGGTGGGTGGCGTCGATCGCGATCATCGCCAGTGGGAAGGCATGGTCCCGCGCCGCCGGCGAGCCGGCGAGGAGATCGTCCAGATCACGCTTGCCGACCCAGGCCGTCAGGCGGGTGGCGAGTTGCCGGATCGTCACCCCATGCTGGCGCAGTTCGCTCCCGCGGGCCTGGGCGGTCGCATCCCGGGCATCCGTCTGCACGAAGGCGGCGACGTAGGACCGCACCGTCTCCAGGTCGCCGAGAAGGGCATTGGATCGGACCAGCGCGGTCTCCAGCGTGGCCCCGTCGCCGGGCCCGGGTCCACGGTCCCCGGACCCGATCCCCAGGTCGTCGTAGAGGCTAGCCAGTGCGGCGATGTCCGCAAGGAGTCTCGCGAACCCCTCCCGGAACTCCTGGGAGTCGAGACCGGGGTAGACGGGGGTCATGTCCCACCGGGGTAGCTCGGAAACGGTGGTGGCGGTCGTATCCGCGGAGGTCGTCATCGTCCGTCCCCTCGAAGCGAGGTGTCCATGGTCCCATCGGATGTCGTCCTCCCGAGGGCCCGCGCCGGTCGCGGTGTCGGAGTGCGGCTCAACCCCACCGCTCGGCCTCCGGGTCGGCGGTGTCCGGGGCTATCCCCGCCAGTTCGGGCCAGAGCGCGTCCGGGATGGGCAGGGTCGCCAGCCCGACCGTCTCCGCGATCCGCTCCGGCTTGGTCATGCCGACGATGGTGACGTCGATCCGCGAGTCGCGGACCGAGAACTGGAGGGCTGCCGCCGCGAGCGGGACGCCGTACCGGACACAGGCCGCATCGAGCGCTCGCGCCCTGTCGAGCATCTCGTCCGGCGCCTCTTGGTACGCGTAGCGAGGGTAGGCGTCCGGACCCTTGGCGAGGATGCCGCTGCCGTAGGGGGCGGCGTTGCAGACGGCGATCCCCCGGGCGTGGGCCAGGTCCAGGAGCGGGTCGGCGGTCCGGTTCAAGAGCGTGAACCGGTTGTGGGTGATGATGGCCGAGAACACTCCCGTCTCGACGTAGCGGATCATCTCCGGGATCGGGCCGCCGGCGACCCCCAGGGCCCCGATGAGACCCTCCCGCTGGAGATCACGCAGGACCTCGACCGCCCCGCCGGGCGCGGTCAGCGTCTCGAACGCTTCCCGCTCCGGGTCGTGCAGGTACACCAACGGCAGGTGATTCAGGCCGAGCAGGGCCATGCTCCGCTCGACCGACCTGCGCATCTGGGGGCCCGAGAAGTCGTCCGTGGCGAGGTCCCGGTCGGCCTTGGTCGCCACCAGGTAGCCCTCGGGGACGCCCCCCAACTCCCGGATCACCAGGCCGACCCGCCGCTCCGATTCGCCGTCGCCGTAGGACGCCGCCGTGTCGATGCCGTTGAACGGCCCCGTCAGCGTCGCCCGGATGGTCGCCAGCGCCTCGTCCTCGGTTGGCGCATAAGCGAAGGTCTCCGGCATGTGCCCGAGCGGCGCCGCCCCCAGCATTACTGGGGACAGTGCCAACCCGGTCTGACCGAAGGGCCGCGCCGCCAGGCGCGCCCCGTCCAACTTCAACGACGGTCGCATCGTCACCCTTGTCGCCTCCGTCGCTTTCCCGTCGTTGGGGCAGGCATGATCCTGCTCCGAGTGATGATCGGCCGTCCGGATGGCCTTCCGAAACGGGCCGCATCATACACCGGCCATGAGGTTGGAGAACGCGGATGCTCAGGTGGTGCCAAGGGAGAACGCCTGGCCGCGGAAGGAGAATCCTCCAACATAGAGTCGACCACCGCCGGCCGCCGGGGTACTCAAGTAGGTGACCAACAAGCCTTCGGCACTGCCGATCGACCAGCGCGTTTCTCCGGTAGCCGTGTCCAGTGCCACGATCGTCCCTTCCAGGCCGTCGGACATCACGACGTAGATCGTCGTGCCGGCGACCACCGGGAGCGTCAGGCCCAGCAGTCCCGGTGTTGGGCTGACCGCGAATTCGGCCCGCCAGACCTCGGAGGCGTCCGCTGGATCGAGCATGGCCAACGATCCCTCCTCGACCACCAGGAGTTGCTCTCCGGCCGCGACCACTTGGGTCGCCCCCGTTTCGGAGGTGTACGTCCAGTCCGGTGCGCCGGTCGCCAGGTCGAAGGCCACGGCGCCCTCGTAGGTCGCGGCGATCGCGAGGTCTCCGATCACCGTCGCCGGGCCAGGCGGTTGTTGGCCCAATTCGACCGTCCACAGGGCCTCACCCGTCGCGGGGTCCAGCAGGCGCAACCGCCCGCCATAGGTGACCGTCAACACGCCCGCGTCGGTCGCGACCGGAGCGAAGAAGCCCGTCTCCGGCTCGTCGAGATTCCACAGTTCTTCACCGGTCTCGGCATCGACGGCCCTCAAGATCCCGCCGATGATGCCTCCGCTCACGCCATAGACCCGTCCATCGTGGTGAGCCGGCATCATGAATGACCGTGGTAAACCCATCTCGTCCGGTTCGACCCGGAACCGCCAATCTCGCTGCCCGGTCGCCGCGTCGAGCCGGTACAGCCCATCCGGGCCACCGGCGAAGACGCGGTCCCCGACCACGATCGGCTCGGAGGCGAAGAAGCGCTCGCCCAGCTCGAAGTTCCACCGTTCGGCCCCGGTCGTGGCGTCCAGGGCGAAGAGCGCTGGCCGGGACAGTGAGTTGGCCGACCCAAAGAACACCGTGTCCCCCGACACCGCCGGACGTGTGGTGAAGGACGAAAAGTCCACGCTCCAGCAGATGCCAGGTGCGGTCTCCGGCCCGGAGGCCAGCGTCTCGTTCACGACCGGAGCCTGGCAATCCACGCCCGGGGTGGGCACCAGTGGCTCGCTGTCCTGGGCTCGGCTGAGAGATGGCGCCCACATGAGCGACACGGCAAGGAGGATCGACAATGTGACCCCCCGCACCCGGGCCACCCGTCGCCCATTGATGACCGGCGCGTAGGTGTCTTGCATCTCGCTCATCTCCCTCGTGATGGTCCCCCGAATACCGCCGGGGACGTCCCGGCGGATCGACGGGCCGACCCGATCATCCGACGGCGACCAACACCCGGTCGAAGATGGCATAGGCCCGCCCGTTAACCACGACCGGCGCGGATTCACTCTCATACCCCGTGTCATGTTCCCACCGCTCGGTCCCGGTCGCGGCGTCGAGGCCGGTGATGGCACCCTG
The DNA here is from genome assembly GCA_037721765.1 of Thermomicrobiales bacterium. Taxonomy (GTDB): domain Bacteria; phylum Chloroflexota; class Chloroflexia; order Thermomicrobiales; family UBA6265; genus JACCVE01. Next base: position 7,790 of record JBBJOE010000013.1, on the reverse strand, counting down.
GAGACTGGTCACCACGACGGTGTCCCCCGCGATAGCCGGTTGACCAGCCACGGTATCCCCAGCGTCGTAGCGCCAGGTCTCGGTGCCGGTCGCCGGATCGAGACCGATGACCTCACCGAAATCGGTGCCGACCACGACCAAACCATCCGAGATCGCGGCGGGGCTGCTCACCGCGTCGCCGAGATCGACGCTCCACCGGATCTGTCCGTCCGCGAGATCGGCCAGATGAAGCACGTCGCCGGCCCCGATGACCACCATCCCCTCGACCGCGGCCGGGGCCAACATTGCCGAGCCAAACATCGCCACCTCGCCGAGCGCGGTCCGCCATTCCTCCGCTCCATTCGAGAGATCGAGCGCGACCAACGAGCCCGCGTCATTGACGAGTACCGACTCACCGGCGACGATCGGCTCGGAGCATGCCCCCTGGCAGGCATAGTCCCAGAGCGGTAAGGCGCGTTGCCCCGCTTCTTCCCAGGCGGTGATGCCCAAACCAGTCCCGATCAGGATGGTCGAGCCAACGACCAGCGGCGAGCCGGTGAAGTCCCCCGGGTAGGACCAGAGCAGCGTCCCGTCACCGCGATCGAGGGCGACCACCTCACGCCCGGCCACCGCGTAGACCGTCTCTCCGGCAACGGTCGGCGGCCCGGCCGGCCCACCCGTGCCGGGATACCGCCAGCGCTCCGCCCCATCAACGCTGTCGATGGCGACGAGCTCCCCGGCCTCCGTCCCGGCGTAGACCACTCCACCGGCGACGACCGGCGCGGTCCAGGCTGATGTCCCGGTCACCTCCCAGAGGAGCGCCGCCCCGGCAGCCGGGGCCGGACCTGTCTGGCGCCCCGACCGGGCCAGGTCGCCCCCGACCATCGCGAGCGCGTCACCGGTCGGCCCGGTCGTCACGATCTCCGGCCGATCAGGCGTGACCGGATTGGGCAGATTCAATGGGGGATTGTCCGATCCGGTCACCGCGTAGAGATTCCCCGCCCCGATGAAGACCATGTCGTAGGCGATCACCGGGGGCGCAACGTGGGCACCACCGCCCTCCGGCAAGACCACGCGCCATCGTTCGTCGCCAGCGCCGTCGAGGGCGAGCAGCATCTGGGTCGATCCACCATCGGTGGCATAGCTGGCGAACAGCGTCCCTTCGGTCGACACCACTCCCCGCGGGTAGGCCGCCGGGGCCGGACCCTCCCGCGACCACAGCCGGTTCCCGGTCATCACGTCGAACGCGACCACGCGGCCATCGTCGAGTTGGGCGTAGACGTGACCGTGCCGGACAACCGCCGACAAGACGCGCGTCTTCCCATCGCCCGAGACATACCGGATGGTCCCGCCGGCCGCGTCATAGGCGCGGAGGCCTAACCCGGCGAGGATGACCATGCCGTCGGCCGCGATCGGGTTCCCCGGCCCCGTCTCGACCTGCCACGAGATGGTGCCCGATGCCGGCTCGACGGCGGCGAGCCCGTCGGAACCCGACAGGTAGATCGGACCGTCCGGCGAGATGGCGATCGCTTCGCCGATCGCCCCGCTATTTCCGGTCTGCCAAGCTACCTCCCACATGGTCTCCCCCGTCGCGGGATCGATCCTGGCCACACCATCCATGACTGGCACCAACAGCATGTCGGGTCCGACGGCCGGTTGACCGGCAGCATCGTCCCGCGTCCAACGGGAGGCCCCATCCCGGAGCCCGATCGCCTCGACGGTCCCGTCATCGAGCGCCATCACGATCGTCTCGCCGATCACCGCGGGCGTGTGAACTGACCGGCCCGTCATGGCATATCGCCAGGCACGCTCGCCCGACACTACGTCGTGGGCCGAAAGGACCGCGTCGTCGCCGAACACGATCGCCAGCCCGCCCGCGACGACGGGCGGGGACGACACGAGATCTTCTCCCACCGTCCAGGTCAGGGCGGCGGTGCCGAGCGGCCCGGTACCCGGCGCGAAGGACCGCCTCGATGACCCACCCTCGGCCGGCATCCCCGCCTCCGTCCCGGCGGGATCGGGCAGGTTGCGAGTGAGGAAGACCGGTGATGCCGGATCGCCAAGCATGTACACGCGACCCGATGGATCACCGATCAGCAAGGACTCGTCGAAGCCGCCGGCGTAGACGACATCGCGGTCGAACTGCCAGGCGGGCTCGCCCGTCTCCAAGTCGAGCGCCGTGAGACTCCGATCAGACGACACCAGCACGGATTCGCCCCAGACCGCCGGTGTCATCGTCGCGACCTTGCCAACGGCGTGCACCCATAGCGGCGCCCCCGTCGTGGCATCCAGCGCGTAGGTGCCGCCTTGATCGCTCGACACGATGACCAACCCCCCGTGGGCGACCGGCGCCGTCGAGACGGCCCGCCCGACGGTGAATCGCCAGGCGGGCATCCCGTCGGCCAGGTCAAACGCCACGACCTCGCCGTTCGAACGACCCGCCACGACCGCGTCCCCCGTCGCCGCCAACCCCGTCGTGATCCGGTGCGCCATATCGACGCGCCAGACCTCCGTCCCCGTCACGGGATCGAGAAGCAGGAGTGACGTCGCCGTCGTGATCGCCACGCCGCGCGGAGTGGAGACCGGTAGCGCGGAGAGGCGTCCGGGCGTCAAGGCCCGCCAGGCCACGGTGCCGGTGGCTGGGTCGAGCCCGATCACGCCGTCGCCCGCCCCGACCACGAGCACGCCGCCAACGGTCGCCACCCCGGAGACCGGACGCGGCACCGTGACGCGCCACCGTTCGCTGCCGTCGGCGCCGTCGAGTGCTTGGACCGTGCCGCCAACCCTCGTGACGACGATTGCCCCACCATCGACCAGAAGCGGCCCAGCGAAACTGTTTCGCAGTAACTCGGTCAATGTCGGGTCCGGTGGAGGCCGTTCGGCCAGGTCGGGCGTGGCGGCAACTGGTTCTGGTTCGGACTCGGGCTCGGTCGGGGCATCGATGGTGGATGTCGTCGTCCCACCCGTCACCTGCCAACCCCGCCTTCCATCCTCCAGCCCAAACGCGGTCACGCCACCGTACTCGTCCCCAATGACGACCGATTCACCGGCCCGCACCGCACTCACCGGTCTCGCCGCCGTCGGGGATTGGACCGTCCACAATCCGAGTGGCGGCATGACGGTCGTTCCCGGCTCCTCAGATCCGGTTTGAGCGGATAAGGACCTCGTGGACAGGATCGACGAGCGGCCGTCCGGGACCGAGGTCGGACGAGTCCACGACGCTAGGAAGAAGACGAGGCACCAGCCACAGGTGACCAGGGATCGCCGGAGAGGTGCCCGGGACCATCCATGATCATGCAACGGGGACGGCCTCACTGGGCTGGTCCGGTTCGGGCGATGGGGCGTCGAGTGGCGTCCAGGTGGTGTCCACCCTCATCAGGACCGCGCAGTCACCGGCATCTGCGTCAATGCCGGCGGTCGCGACGAACGGGACCCAGATTCCCGGTCCGCCTTCGACCGGACCCACCCCCAAAAAATAGGGGGTGATATACGGCGAGGCTGCGTACAAGACGCCGAGCGTCTCGACGAACGCGTTTGGCACGATGCCCCAGCCGAGCCAATCACCTTCCACTCCCACCGCCACGGCAAAATCGCCCCGCAGCGGCACGCCCGCGATCGTTCCCGTCGGAGTGACGAAGCCGACAACCCCACCATTTTCCCCCGGTTCGGCGATCGTGCCTGAGAACTCGATCAAGTCGTTCGGCCGTGGTGACGCGCAGCCCTGATGGACGAACGACATGCGGCCCGTGACCTGATAGGCGATCTCGTCCGTCCAGTCGATCACCGTGAACGGGACGTTTGTACCCCAGAGCAAACCCGTCCGCATCAACAAGTCGGCCGGAAGCGTCACCAGCCCGATCGGACTACCCGCCATGCCGATCGCGAACCAGATCGCGGAGAACACGTCGTTGGTCAAGTTCGGCGCGGTCGGAATAAACTCGACCCGCAGTGTGGCCCTCTTTTCCACCGGCCGGGCGGCGGCACTCTTCGCAACCGTCTGTCGCAGGCCCGCGACCACAATGCGGGAAACACCGTTCTCGTCGGCCTGCATCCCGGCCGGACTGAAGTTTCGCCCCGTCGCCGGGTTCGCCGGCGGGTAGTAACGGACGATGCCGGTCGTGGGACCGTTCGGTCCTCGCATGGTCGGCCCGCCCTCGGCGAACGACCAGGCGACCGGGGCGCCGCCCAATGGTCCATCCTGGGGCAACGAGATGTCGAGACCAGTTGCGAGATTGATCATGAGGCGAGTGCAATTGAACGCCTGGCTCTTGCCGGTGTCGAACCGGCCGGTGGCGACGAACCGCTTCGGTTCTCCGTCCACTCCCGTGCCCTTGGTCCGGATGAGCGGACCGCCCCCTTCCATCACCACCGTGACATCGAAAAGCGCAAACGCCAGGAAAAGCTCGACATAGGCCAGGACGATCCTGGCAACCGCGGCCGCGAACTTTGCCGACCTCGCGAAATTGGGAGATAGGTTACCGAGATCGTCATAGGTGGGACCGACGCTGGCCATATGGGACAAGAGCAATCTGAAGCCACGGGTGGATGCCTGGGACGCCTGGTTGACGATGAACGACTGCGTCGGCGTCAGGGTGCATGGTTGGGTGCCGCTCCCCTGGTTCGTCATGGGGAGCGGCACCATGCCCCCGAAACCGGCGACGGCCGTCAACGACGCGGCATCCGCGATCACGTCGGCCGCGACACGGTAGGCAATGAGGCCAGCCTGCAGAGCCGAGACGCGCAGCCCGCCGGTCGGCTCGGCCGGGTCGAGACCGAGGAGGTCCACCGGATAATCTGGGTGGAGCGTACCCAGGTTTGCAAGGAACCGGGCGAAGAAGCGCGCCGGGGCCTGGTCGCCCGCCGCCATCGTTTGGAGGTCGCCGAGCATCGCCGCCGCCGCCAGGTCAGGGCGATTCGGAATCGAGCCATCGCCGGCCGCGGTCCCGATTGCCGTCACCAGGCCGTCCGCGAAGCCGAGCAGCGGCATCGACGTGGTCGCCTGCGTCTCGGCCATCGCCCACAGGTCGCCCTCGTCGATCGCCATCCCCTGGTTATCTGCGAGAACGGGGAGCAAGGTCGAACCGTCCAGGCCGACGACGCCTATCCCGCTCATCTGGAGTGCCGTCAGAAGCGCGGGCACCACGGCCTCGCCACCGGTGACCACATGGGCCGCCAGGAGCCAGGCCGCGTCGTCAGGATCGCCGGAGGGGATAGGGAGCGGCGCCGGCAGGGGCCGGGGCTCGTAGGTCGTCGGAGTGGCCGGTTGCGCGGCCCCGGAGCGGGGTGGGGGCAGCGACGGCACGATGAGGGCGAAGATCAAACACACGACCAACCATCGCCTGTGCATCGGACGCCACCTCGCCGCCCTGGACCTTTGGGCCCACGGCGCGCGACGGATGCGAGCCCCTCTTGGAGGGGAACATGCTCTCGCCGGTGATCGTCCCGTGTGCCATGACGATACGGGCTGGTCTCGCACCTGTCAATGCCCCCGGAACCGAACAGGAATGTGTCATCCACTCGACCCCGACCAGTCGCGCCAGCGTCGCGCCCGATCGGGCACCGCTGCGCTGGACAACCCCGGGACGCCGGGCGACACTTACGCCGTTCGCATCGTCACCCGGACCGGCGGGGTGGCGTCCGTCCTTGCTCTGGGAGGCACCCCATGTACCGGAGTTTCTCGCGTCGCTGGGTGACCCCGGCCGTCCTCCCCGTCGGGGTGATCGCGGTCCTGGGCGTGTTCATCGTCGTGATCGGCGAGATCCTGCTCAACAACGCCGACCATCACCTCTCCCAGGAGAGCCCCCGCCGGATCGAACTGTGGGTCGCCGGCCTGCTGTCCCTGGCGATCATCGGCGTGGCGGGTTTCGTCGCCTCCCGGCCCGCGACCGGCAACGGGCTGCTGGAACGCGACGTGGTCATCGGGAAGTCCTCCATCTTCGCCGAGGAGATCGCGCCGATCAGCATCTCGGCGCGGACCGGCGAGATGGGCACCATCGCCGACATCGGCGAGGGCTACACCCTCTACGCCCGCAGCGGCGCCCTGGCCCGGGTCATCGGCATCGTCGGCGGATCGGAAGAATTCGGCCGCCGCTTCCGGGGCTTCATGTACGCCCAGGGCCTCTACGGTGCCAGCGACGAACTCTGGATCCCCTACGAGGCCGTGATGGCCGTCTACCCCGAGACCCGCTCGGCCTTCCTGGCGATCAAGGGCGACGAGACCGAGCACTACGGCTGGAACCGGATGCCCAACAGCATGCGCCGCGACGACCACGCCAGCCACCTGACGGGCACCCAGGGGTAATCCCTTCGGACACGGCATTTCCCCTACGCCCCGACCACCGCGACAGGTCCCCCATGCTCCACACCGTCGCCGCGACCCGGTATGTGACCCCCCTCCGGGAGGGCGGGTCGCTGCCGGCGATCGTCGAGGCGGACGACGATGGGCTCTATGTGCTGAAGTTCCGGGGCGCCGGGCAGGGGGTCAAGACCCTCATCGCCGAGATCGTCGTCGGCGAGTTAGGCCGGGTCCTCGGCCTGCCGGTGCCGGAACTGGTGCTGGTCGAGGTGGACCCCTCCCTGGGACGCAACGAGCCAGACCCGGAGATCCAGGAGTTGATCGGGCGCAGTCACGGACTCAACCTGGCGATGGACTATCTGCCCGGCTCGATGACCTTCCACCCCCTGGTGCCCGGCTCGCTCGACCCTGATCTGGCCTCGGCCGTCGTCTGGTTCGACGCCCTGACGACCAACGTCGACCGGACGGTCCGCAACCCGAACCTGCTCTGCTGGCACCGCCGCCTCTACCTGATCGACCACGGCGCCGCCCTCTACGTCCACCACGCCTGGCACGAGCCGGAACGCCAGTCGGCCTCCCCCTTCCCCCGCACCGCCGACCATGTCCTGCTCCCCTTCGCCACGGGAATTCGGACGGCGCACGACCGCCTCTCCCCGCTGGTCACCCCGGAAACCGTCGCGGCCACCCTCGGACTCGTGCCGGATGAGTGGCTGGTCGAGGGCGATGACTTCACCACTGCCGCCGCGGCACGGGCCGCCTACGCGACGTTCCTCCGCCACCGGCTCGAACACGCCCCGGCCTGGGTCGAGGAGGCGGTCCGTGCCCACCACCGCGTCGCCTGAACCCGCCGCACTCCCTTACGAGTACACGGTGATTCGGATCGTGCCCCGCGTCGAGCGGGGGGAGCGGGTCAACGCCGGGGTCGTCCTGTTCTGCCGCGGCCGTCGGTTCGTCGGGGTCAAAATCGGCATGGAACCGCACCACCGCGATGTCTTGCGGGTCATGGACCCAGCCATCGATCTGGACCGTGTCCAGGCCCACCTCGACGCGATGCGGGCGGTCGCCTCCGGTGAGGCCGTCGCCGGCTCCCTCGGCACGATGGGCGCCGCCGAGCGATTCCGCTGGCTGGTCGCCCCGAGCAGCACCGTGATCCAACCCTCCCCCGTCCACGCCGGCAGATGCCTCGACCCGGAGACCACCCTAGCCGCGCTGTACCGATCCCTGGTGTCACCACTGGCCGGTCCCGCCCGGACGCGGACCGCCACCAGTTGACCGGGACCACCGGCGGCACGCCACCCCGCGTCAGTCGCCAGATGGCGAAGCGATCAGGGTGGTATCGGCGGGCGGCGGGTTGGCCGGAGATTCGACGGTCGGGGTCGCGTCGGAGCCTGCCGGGCTGGCGATCGAACCAAATGAGACCGTGCGCGATGTCCAGAGTGGCGGCCCGCCGTTGGACCAGTCGGTCGAGAACACCACCGGCGCCGTCGTAACGACATCAGAGCCATCGGTCATCAGC
>JBBJOE010000152.1:0-6572 GCA_037721765.1 Thermomicrobiales bacterium | reverse complement strand
TGGCGACCAGCGGCGGCGCGAAGTGGATCACGTTCCAGACCCGGGTGATCAGGCCGCGATCCATCACCAACTGGGCGACGCGCTTGGTGAACGGCGAATCCTTGTGGAAGGAGGCCTTGGTGGCCTTGTCCCGGACCAACTCCGTCGCGTGCAGCAGCCCGACGCCCCGGACATCGCCGACCGTCGGGTGGGCGCGGAGGTCTTCGAGGCGGGCGGCGAGGTAGGTGCCCTTCTCCGCGGCCTGGGCGACCAGCCCCTCGTCGGCGAAGATCTCCAGGTTCTTGACGGCGGCGGCGGCGCAGACCGGGTGACCGCCGAAGGTCAGCAGGTGTCCCAGCGCGACCTCGCCCTTCTCCTGGAAGGTCTCGTAGATGGCATCCCGGACGATGGCCGCGCCGATCGGGGCGTAGCCGGAGGAGAGGCCCTTGGCGACCGTCATGATGTCCGGCACGATGCCGTACTTCTCGATGGCGAACATCGTGCCGGTGCGGCCGAAGCCGTTGATGACCTCGTCGCAGATCAGCAGGACGCCGTGGCGATCGCAGATCTCGCGCAGCATCTGCCAGTAGACCTTGCCGGGGACATGGACCCCGGCGGCGGAGGAGATGGGCTCCCCGATCACGCAGGCGACCGTCTCCGGGCCCTGGTTCTCGATCTCCTGCTCGACGTAGCGGGCGGCCATGATGTCGGCCTGTTCCCCCTCGACGCCGAAGTCGGAGCGGTAGCGGTTCGGGTGGGGGACGTGCGAGACGCCGTACATGAACGGGCCGAAATAGGCCTCGTTGCGGATCGCGGTCAGGCTCATCGCGCCCATGGTCATGCCGTGGTAGGAGCCGCGCCGGGCGATCACCTTGTAGCGACGGGGAAAGCCGCGCATCGCCTGGACCTGCTTGGCGATCTTCATCGCGGTCTCGACCGCCTCCGACCCGCCGGCGCAGAAATAGAACCGGTTCAGGTCGCCCGGGGTCACCTCGGCGAGCATGTCGGCCAGGCGAGCGGCCGGGGCGCTGGTGAAGGAGGCGGAGGAGACGTAGGCCAGCTTGCGGGCCTGGTCCGCCATCGCCTCGGCGATCTCGGCCCGGCCATGGCCGGCGTTGACCACCCACAGGCCGGAGATGCCGTCGAAGTACTCGCGTCCCTGGACGTCCCAGAGGGTCGAGCCCTCGGCCCGCTCGAAGACCCGCAGGCCGCCCTTGTCGGCCAGGTCGGACCAGCCGCTGCTGTGGATCCAGACGTGGTCGAGGGCGTCCCGCTCGATCTGGGACGCCGGGCTGACCGCGTCGCTGACCGACGCGTCGGCGACCGCCGCGCCCGCGCCGTGCCCGTTGCCGCCGATCCGCTCGCTCACGCCTACCATGCCGACTCCCTCCAAAATGTCGTCTCGTGCCATGACGTTGTGGTGACGATGACGGCCGGAGTATAGCACCGCCCCCGGGCGCCCCAAACGCCCCGCCGGACGCTCCGGCGACATGCGATTCGAGCCGGCACGGGGCCATGGGCAGACCGTCTCCCGGCCAGTTGACCGGGGCCCGCGTCGCTGCCATGATCTGCTCCGGATCGGGGTCAGCGGACGGACGGGAGCACGATGGGCATGGCGGCGGAACCGGGCGGGAACAGCTTCGACGTGGTGGTGATCGGCTCCGGCCCTGCCGGGCGGGGGGCGACGATCGCCGCCTCCCGGGCCGGGGCGACGGTGCTGTTCCTGTCGGATCGGCCCCTGTCCCCGGAGGACGGCGTGCCCCCGTCCGGGCGAGGCTGGGTCACCGTCCGGGGCGAGACCCGGGTCTGGGGGCTCTTCCCGGATCTCTCCGTGGCCGCGACGAGAGCGAGCGCGACCTGGACCGTGCGGCCGAAGACCGTGATCCTCGCCACCGGCGCGATGGACCGGCCGTGCCCTGTCCCCGGGTGGCACCTCCCCGGCACGCTGACCATGGCGGAGACCTACCGGGCGCTGGCCAGCGGCGAGCTTCCCCCCGGCACCCGGGTCGCGATCGTCTCGACCGTTCTCGACGAGGAACTGGTCCTGGACCTCGACGTCCGTCTCCGGCAAGCCAGGGTCACGGTCGTCGCCGACGTCGTCCCGGACGGCGTGGAGGTGGTCGGGCCGGAGCGCGTCACCGCCCTCCGGGTGAACGGGGAGACCATCCCCTGCGATCGGGTCATCCTGGATGGCGGTCGCCAGGCCCGCTTTGGCCTGGCCCAGATGGCCGGGTGCGATGTCCGGAGCGGCCCCGGCGGATTCGTGCCGGTGGTCGATCGGGACGGGCGGACCACCGTCGCGGGCCTGTTCGTGGCCGGGGATGCGGCCGGCCCTTGCCCGGAAGAGGTCGCGAGCCGGGAGGGGCGGCTCGCCGGCTTGGTCGCGGCCGGGGCCGGGTCCGTACCGGTCGAGGAGGAACGTGCCGCCCTGACCCGACTGGACCCGGCCCGGGAGCGGGCGGCGATCGCCGCCACCTCACGTCTCCCGATCGCCTCGACGACGGTGCTATGCCGGTGCGAGGGGATCGTGACCGCCGAGGTCGACGCGGCGATCGGGGCCGGAGCGACGAGCGTGAATGACGTGAAGCGGCGGACGCGGGCCGGGATGGGCGCCTGCCAGGGGTCGCTCTGCGTGCCGCTTATGGCCGAGCGACTGGCGGCGGGGGTCGGTGGAGCAGGAGCGTTGGCCGAGATCGGGCCAATGACGGCCCGGCCGCCGGTGCTGCCGATCACGGTCGCGGAATTGGCTCGACTCGACCCACGGTCGTCGCCGACGCCAGGCTGATCGGGGACCGTCTACCCGACCCCTCCGAGGGCCGCGCGGCACGTCCTGACCCCGGCGCCCCCTGCCCTGCCGGGCCGCCCGGCACACTCACCGCGCGGCCGCCGGGTGTCGTATCGTTCCCCATGTCCGCCGCCGCCGCGATCGCCAGGCCGGCGCGGGATCGTCTGCCGCGCCCCGCCGCATCCCTTCACGTGAGACGAGGGATCGGGGTGAACCCGGAGTGGGGCTGGCGTTGACGGACACCACCTACCCTGCCCAGACCGATGGCCGGGAAGTTCGATCCTCAGTCTCGGCAATCGACGCTCGACGGGCGCATCAGGGGGACGCGGACCATGCAGCAGCGACCGATGATCAGTCCCGCCCGCGTGATGGTCAACACCGCCGCGATCCTCTTCGTGCTGGGGATGGGTTGGCTGCTGATCCAGATCCGCTCGATCATCTTGCTGCTGATCCTCGGTATCGTCTTGGCCGCCGCGATCGAACCGCTCGTCTACCGGCTGCGCCGGAAGGGTCTCTCGCGGGGCCAGGCGATCATGACAGTGTATGCCGGCCTGATCGCCATGGTCGGCCTGGGCCTCTACCTCCTCTTCCCGCCCCTGATCCGCCAGGCCGGGGACCTCTTCGACAGCGTCCCGGCCCTGCTGATGGACCTGGAGGACCAGGCCCGGGCCAGTGACAACCAGTTCGTCCGCACCTCCGGCCGCCGCACCATCGACCAGATCGGCGACGCCGTGGATGACTTCCGCCGCAACCCGCCGATCGAGACCACGACGGCACTCGGCTTCATCACCTCGGCGGTCGGGATCGTCTTCACCCTGATCACGGTGATGATCGTCGCCTTCTACTGGATGACGGAGAAGGCGATCATCAAGCGGGTCATCCTCGGGCTCTTCCCGCTCGACCGGCGGGATCGGGCCCACGCCCTGTGGGACACGATCGAGGCCAAGATCGGCGGCTGGACCCGGGGCCAACTGATCCTCTGCGGCACGATCGGGCTGATCTCGGCGATCGCCTACTCCCCGTACGTCCTCGACGTCCAGTTCTGGCTAGCCCTGGCCATCTTCGCGGGGCTGACCGAGTTGATCCCCTTCATCGGCCCCTTCCTCGGCGGCGGGGCGGCGGCGGTGATCGCCCTGACCTCCTCGCCGGAGAAGGCGCTGGTCGTGGTCGTCTTCGTCGTCGTGCTCCAGCAACTGGAAGGCGCCTTCTTGGTCCCCAAGGTGATGCGCAACGCCGTCGGCCTGACGCCCCTGACGGTGGTGTTGGCGGTCCTGATCGGCAGTGCGCTGGGCGGGCCGATCGGGGCGATCCTGGGCATCCCGGTCGCCGCCGCCGTCCAGGTCCTGCTCCAGAACATCCTCTATGGGTCGAACGAGGACCCGTTATCTCGCGACGCCGGGGCGTCACTCGCCGCCACCATCACCGGCGGAAGCGCCGCGGGGGTGCCAGCGGCCCCGGTGGTGGGGCGACTGACCCCGCCCGACCGCCCGGTGCCGGCGCAACCGGCCACGGCGGCGGCGATGCCAGACCCGGCATCCCCCGCGCCGGATCGCGGCCCGACGCCTTCACCGGACTCCGCCCCGGCACGTTGACGACGCCGGGGACGCGCGGGTCCCGGCCCGCTGGCGACGAGGGCCGCCTCCGGTCCCCGCCGCGCCCATGATTCGCCGATTCGCCCCCTCACCACCACCCCGGGCGCGGTATGCTACGCTCTGCGTCGATCGTGAGGAATCGCTCCTCGGGCCACCGTCCCAGCGGGCCGTCCAGGCCTCCTGACCAAGCCCATGGGCGGGGCCCACCACAGTGGGGAAGAACGGAAATGGCTTCTCCCGTGCGTCAGACCGTAGACTCCCCCCGCGTTACCCGGGAAACGATCGTCGCCCTCTTCGACGACAGCCTCGACGCCGAGCAGGCGCTGATGGCCCTGCGAAAGATGACCAGCGCGCCGGAACAGATTTCCCTGGTCGTGCGAGACCGGGCGACGGAGGACCAGAACGCGCTGGAGTCCACCGGTGCCCTGGCTCGCGTCCTGGTCGCCACGGCCCTGGACGCGGTCGGGGGGTGGTTGCAGGGGCTCGCGTCGCTGATCGTGCCCCGACGGGGCACCTATCTCGTCGCCGGGCCGATCGGTGCCGCCCTGACCAGCATGGACCCGGCCCGGCGTGGCCGGCGGGAGACTGGCTTCTCCGGGGGCCTCCCCGCGGCGGGGTCCGGACCGACGGGAGCGACCACCGCTGCCCCCGCGCCCGATCGGAACGCCAGGGTAGCCGACGTCCCCGGCCAGCCGGTCGAGCCCGAGTCAGACGGGTTGATCGTGACGTTGGTGGAGTTCGGCTTCGGGGATGACGAGGCGGAGTACATCGAGCGGCGGTTGGAGGCGGGCGCCGCCCTGATCGCGATCACCTCCAACGACGCCCGGCGCCTCAACCAATCCCGGCGTCTGTTCGCCGACCACAGCGCGGTCCACATCGGCCGGGCCGACACCGACGAGTATCTGGCCTCCGAGGTGACGGCGATGCTGGCCAGCGCGGCCCACGCCGCCGCGGGCAGCGACATCGTCGTGGCCGATGCCGTCGCCCCGCTGCGCCACCTCTGCGATGCCGGGGTCGACGCCGTCGGCCCCCCGCATCCCGTCTGCGGGGAAGACGTGGTCGACGAGGAGGGTCACCACCTGGGAACCGTCCAGGAACTCCTCGGCGATCCCGACGTACCGGACCCCGACGGCGCCCCGACGGTGCGGTACGTGGTGATCGCCTCCGGCGGCGTCGTCTTTGGCCTGGGGAAGCGGCATGTGCCCGTCCCGGCCGCGCTCTGCGATCTCGCGGTCCGTCCGGTCCGCGTCGCCCGGCACCGGGACGCCCTCGACGGCGCACCCGTCCTGGCGATCGGGCGGGCATTCAGCCGCCGGGAGGAAGAGGCGATCTGTACCTTCTTCGAGATCCCGTGCTATTGGCTCGCCACATAGGCCGTTGGCCGATCCCCCTCGTGGGCCGTTTCCGGGTCCCGGCCCACGAGGGGAGACGTATCGTGCCCTCGGTCAGCCTGACGCGCCAGGTTCGTCGCCACCCGCCCGGATGATGTCCAGCAGTTCCCCCGGCGGAGGCGAACCGGTCTTGCGGTAGAGGACGCGCCCGTCCTTGCCGACCACCACCACGGTCCGTTGGATTCCCGAACCGTCCGCCTTGGTGGCGCCATAGGTCTCGGCCACCAGCATTCCCTCGTCGACCAGCAGGTCGAAGGGGAAGCCGTTGGCCTCGATGAAGGCCAGGTGACTCCCGGCGTCGCCGAAGTTCACGCCGACCGGTTCGGTGTCAAGCGTCCGGAAATCCTCGATCGTCTCGCCGACGGCGGACAGTTGGGCCGTTCAGCCAGAGGTCTGGTCCTTCGGGTAGAACAGCAGCAGGGCCCGCCCCCGGCCATTCAGGTCACCGAGCCGGAACGCGTCCCCCCGGGCACCGCGCAGCGTAAAATCTGGTGCCATATCCCCGACATCGACCATCGTCTCGTCCTCCCCGTGATCAGGATTGCCCGGCCGGGACCGTGTCCGCCCGGCGAGTTTGCCCAGACTGCTGCCCGGGCGGTCTCGGATTGCACCGGCCTGGTGCCTTTGGTACTGTAGCGTCCGCCGTGCCACCGACTCCCGGCGCCGCCCCCGGAGTTGGTGCCAACCACCCGGGTCGCCATCGTCGGCCGGAGGGCGTCGCGGTCTCCTTCGCCAGGGTGAGGCGTCCCGCGGTGATGGACACCGTGGTGATGTCTCCCGATCGCGTCCCCGCCTCGCCCAACGGTCCGCCTCGCCCAACGGTCC
>JBBJOE010000151.1:0-6577 GCA_037721765.1 Thermomicrobiales bacterium | reverse complement strand
CTTCCGTCTTCCGTCTTCCGTCTTCCGTCTTCCGTCTTCCGTCTTCCGACTACCGTCTTCCGTCTTCCGACCGCCCCCTTCCGCCCGGGTGCTATCATCCGGCCATGGAGCCCCCCGCCCCGTTCGGCACACATCCCGCGGATGATTCGCACCCCGCCGCCGGCGTCCCGGACCGCGGCCCCGCCATCGGCCATGAGCCCGCCCAAGGCCCGGGCGGCGACCGTCTCTGGGCCCCGTGGCGAATGACCTACGTCGGCCGGGACGGCGGCGACGGCGACGCCTGCGTCTTCTGCGACCGGCTCGCGGCCGACGACGACATGGACTCCCTGATCCTGCTCCGACTCGACCGCGTCATCGTCATCATGAATCTCTACCCCTATGCCACCGGCCACCTCATGGTCATCCCCCACCACCACGGCGCCTCCATCGAAGACGCCCCGCCCGAGATCCTGGCCGCCATGGCGGCCGCCCTGCCCCTGGTCACCCGGGCCGCCCGCCGCGCCCTCGGCTGTGCCGGGTTCAACGTCGGGATGAACGCCGGCGCCGTCGCCGGGGCCGGCATCGCCGACCACCTTCACCTCCACGTCGTCCCCCGCTGGCCCGGCGACGCCAACTTCATGCCCGTCATCGCCCAGACCGCCGTCCTCCCCGAAGCCCTCCCCGCCACCTACGCCAAGCTCCGCCACGAGATCGCTCGCGAACTCCGTCAGACCGGGTACGGACGAGCCGACGGGGCCGACGCGAGAACGCGGGGCAGCGACGCCCAGACCGGGGTCCTCACCGGGGCCACCCTCCCACCCGACCGCGACGGACCTCAGGGGCATCTGGTGCCGGACGTCCCGGGTACCAGAGACGGGGCGACCGAGCCCGCCGGCGTCGAGTCCCACGACGGCACGCCGACCGGCGACGGGGTGATCCCCCTGATGGTGCTATCGCCGGACGGGACGCATCTCTGGCTCGATCGCGATGCGTCCGGTCCGCGCTTGCCCATCGCCCGGCCCACCCCCGGCGAGGCGATCTGGCGAGCCGCCGCCCGGACCGTCGCCCCTGTCGGCCGCGCCGCCGTGCTCGGCCTCGCCGGCCCCCCGGACGCCCTCTCCCGGGCCACTCCCGACGCCGGTCCGCTCGCCCTGGCCCTGCGACTCGAACACCACCCCATCGCCCTCCGCGACCGGTTCGTCCCCCTCGCCGAGGCGCGGCGTCTCCTTCCCGCGCTCGCCCTCTGGCCCGCCTTCGGCCGCGACCAGGACCCGACCGCCTGAGCTGCCGCCCGAGCTGTCGCCCGGGCCATCTCCACCCGTTCGCCGCGCCCGGCACCGGCACCACCCGCCGCATCCCGCCGCGACGACACCCTTCCATGGTGGCGACCGCCCATCGCGTGAAGGTGAGCGGATCGCCCCCTTCGTTCTCGCCGGACGACATCCCCCACGTCGCCTGTCCCGACGCACCGCTCCGCGCCCGGCGTTCCCGCTGCCCCGGATCGTGCCCGGCCGTCCCTCCCACGGTTTGGCCATTCCGTCCCGGCCCCGCCGCCGGACGGCCGGGGCCGACCACCGCCCTGACGCGTCTCCACGCCGCACAGCGACGGGGTGCCACCCTATGGGGGATAGCCAAGGCCGTCCCGACCCGGTATGGTGGGTGTCAGGCGTGTCCCCGTCTGACGATGCAGGAGCCCGCGATGGAACTGACCCAAGCGCAATCCGAGTTCGACCTCCAGGGTCGGCTCGGCAACTTCGCGATCTCTGACATCCTCCAGATGATCGGCTTCTCCGGCAAGAGCGGCGTCCTGACCCTGATCCAGGGCTGGAACACCCGCACCATCACCTTCGACCAGGGCCGGATCGCCTACGTCGCCTCAGGCGCCCGCCTCCCCAGCATGTTCGACCTCCTCGTTCGCACCGGGCGCCTGCAACGCTTCCAGGTCGATGGTTTCCGGGAGCGTCGCCCCGGCAAGACGGAAGAGGAGATGCTGGCCGAGTTGGTCCAGCGCAAGCTGCTCTCCCGGGCCGACATGGAACGCTGCAACGAACTGCTGTTGGAGTCCTCGGTCTACACCCTCTTCCTCTGGCGCAACTGCTTCTACACCTTCAAAGCGGGGGAGAAGGAGTTCAAGGGCGGCGTCCACGTCTCCGTCGATGGCAATCACCTCATCATCGAGGGCACCCGCCGCGTCGACGAATGGATCTCCATCAGCCCCGTCGTGCCCTCCGTCTTCTTGATCTTCCGCCGCAAGAATGCCCGCGGCGCCAAGGATGTCCCCGACCACCTGCGCGAGGTCTACGAGCTGGTCGACAGCCAGCGCGACGTGGCCGCGATCAGCCGCGAGGCCAACCTCAGCCAGTTCGAGGCCGCCAAGGCCCTCTACGACCTGACCACGGCGAACCTGACCGAGGCCCTGCCCCCCAACAAGCAAAAGGTCTGCGAGCTCTATAACCTCGCCGTGGAGTCCATCTACCTCAAACTCGTCCTCTTCGACTACAGCCGCGACGCTCTGATGTTCGAGAACCAGCTCAACCGCTTCGCGATCGAGAACAAGCTGCGCGTCCGGATGGCCTCCGGCAAGATCATCCGCAGCGACCTGGAGACCCCCATCGGCGCCACCGAGCTGGTCGACCTCTACAAGCTCTTCATCGCCATCCAGAACAACCAGTTCGGCAAGACCTACGAGCCCAAGGTCGCCCAGGGCCTCCTCGAAGGCCTCTACCTCAGTGCCGATCCCGAGCTGAAGCAGATGATGCGGATGTACGAGTTCATCGAGATCGAAGGCCTGCTCTTCCTCGACATGTTCAACAAGCGCCGCCAGTCCCTGGTCAACCAGACCGACCAGCTCGGGCCCCCCAAGATCGCCGACCTGATGGACACCGGCGCCCACGCCGCCGAACAACCCTCCGGCCAACCCGCGAACCCGTCGGGCGACAAGCCCGCCCGCACCTCCCACCTCCGCTCCCTGACCCGCACGGCGTCCTAACCGACAGCAGGCATGTGACGCGAATATTCAGTATCCTTGACTATATGCGTCACACGATTGAGCGGCACCCCGATGGATCAAAATAACGCATATCCTCGGCATGGTCGGCATCGCTCAGATCGAAGCGCCCCTCCTTTCAATCGAACAACACATCGCCGAGAAACTCCATGCCTATACGCGCCCATACCCTCATCATGAGAACTCCCGCGTCAAAGACCTCGTTGACCTGGTGCTCATGCGAACCCACGCCAACCCTCGAGCTGACCGGCTTCGCGAAGCGATCCGCGATACGTTCGATGCTCGGGAAACGCATCAGCAACCCCGAACGGTCCCGTTCCCGCCACGATCCTGGGCAACACCCTATCGACGCCTTGCCACGGGCGTGGGCCTCGGCCCCAACTCTTCGGATGCCCATCGGGCCACGAGCACATTTCTCGACCCCATCCTCCTCGGATCGATTGCCGATGACTCCCAGTGGAATCCAGCCAGCGAAATGTGGGCCATGCCGACCGATAAGTCCGCACAGATAGGGTGATCTACGGCGTGCAGATGCCGTCCCCACGCCCCGTGCTACACTCCCGCCCGTCCCCGCCCGGACCGCCCACGCGACGGCCGCGGCACCCCCGGGGGCGGATGGGGCCCGGTGGCCTCCCCGGTCTTCAAAACCGCGTGGGCGTCGGTACTCCCGGCGCCGGTGGGTTCGACTCCCATGCGCCCTCGCCACCCAGCACCGGCTGCCCGACCCGACGGACGTGCCCGAGCCCCCCTATCGCTTGAACGTCACGTCGAAGAGGAACTCGCTGATCGTTCGCTTGAAGTCCGGGTCGTCCGTGAACTTCTTGAACAGGTCGGTATGGTCCATCACCTGGGCGGTGATCTCCGCCTGTAGGGCGTGGTGCAGTTCGATCATCGCGTTCTGCCGGTCGCCTTGCCGCACCGCGTTGGCGTAGGCCGTGTCGGCCGCCACCTTGTCCGGCAACTCCTCGGTAATGAACCGCCTGACCCGGTCGGCGTCCTTCCACTCCACGTCCCCGAACCGCTCGTTGAACGCCCGGATGATGTCGCTCAGCGTCTCGGTGTCTCGCTCCGGCGGCAGCCCGCTCGCGCCCGCCGGGATCGGGTCGAGCGACACGTCCTCGTCCGGCAGCGCCAGCGCCATGACCTCCCGCATCTCGGTCCGGTAGCTGTTCAGGTCGATCGTTTCCAGGATGCCCCGGGTCGGGTCCTCCTCCACCGGCGCCGGCAGGCGCGGGATCAGGAAGTTCAGGAAGATCGACAGCTTCTCCCACTCGGGATACCCATACGGCAAGATCGCGGCGAGGAAGGCATACGTCCGCACGAACGCCTTGGCGCCTCCCTTGAACGCCACTTGGCCCGCCTCGGCAAGGTCCGTCGCGTACCGCTCGCGGCTCGCGTCCAGCGACGGGTCGAGCGCCGTCCGCACCGCCCCGGCGAGGTACAGCCGGACGAACTCGTCCACCTGCACTTCGCCGTACACCTGTGCCGCGTCCAGGTCGGCCTTCACGTCGTGCAGCTTGTTCGGGTCGGTTTCCCCACTCAGCACCGTCGTCCGGTAGTACGGGGCGAACGACGCCACGATTCCCTCGGCGTCGTTCGCGAAGTCCAGCACGAACGTGTCGTGCTTGGCGGGGTGGGCCCGGTTCAACCGCGACAGCGTCTGGACCGCCTTGACCCCCGACAACGGCTTGTCGACGTACATCGTGTGCAGCAGCGGCTCGTCGTAGCCGGTCTGGAACTTGTCGGCCACCACCAGGAACCGGTATGGCTCCTCGACGAACCGCTCCGGGATCGCGTTGCTCGGGAAACCGTTCAGCGACGATTCCGTCACCATCTCGCCGTCCCGGTCGTGCTCGCCGGAGAAGGCGACCACCGCCCGGTGCGGGCTCTTGGTCTCCTTCAGATACGCCGTGATGGCGTCGAAGTATTGGATCGCCCGGTCGATCCCGGCCGTGACCACCATCGCCCGCGCCTGGCCGCCGATCTTTCGCTTCAACCAGACCTGCTGGTGGAAGTGGTCGACCATGATTTCGGCCTTCTGCCGGATCGCCGCGTCGTGACCCTCGACGTACCGCCGGAACTTCTGCTTCGCCTTCCGGGTGTCGAACTCCGGGTCGTCCTCGATGGTCTTGCTCAGGCGGTAGTAGCTCCCGACCGGGGTGAAGTTCCGCAGCACGTCGAGGATGAACCCCTCCTCGATCGCCTGCCGCATCGAGTAGGTGTGGAACGCCTCGAATCGACCGTCCCCGTCCCGCTGCCCGAACAGCTCCAGCGTCTTGGATTTTGGCGTCGCCGTGAAGGCGAAGTAGCTGGCGTTGGCCGCCATCTTCCGGCCCTCGATGATCCGGTTGATCCGGTCCTCGTCGGTGTCCTCGTCGTCCCCGCCGGGCTGGTCCGAGAGGACCGCGTTCATCCCCGCCGAGGCCCGGCCCCCCTGGCTCGAATGCGCCTCGTCGATGATGATCGCGAAGCGGCTCCCCCGGTGGTCGTTCCCGATCTCGTCTAGGACGTACGGGAACTTCTGGACCGTGGTGATCACGATCTTCTTGCCGGATTGCAGGAACCGCCGCAGGTCGCCCGACCCCTCGGCGTGACCGACGATCGCCGCGACCTGGGTGAACTGCCGGATCGTGTCCGTGATCTGCCGGTCCAGCACCTTGCGGTCCGTCACGACCACGACCGAGTCGAAGACCTGCTCCCCGTCCCGCTTCAGCTCGATCAACTGGTGTGCCAACCAGGCGATCGAATTGCTCTTGCCGCTCCCCGCCGAGTGCTGGACCAGGTACCGCTTCCCGGCGCCATGCTTGGCCGCGTCGGCCAGCAGCTTCCGGACGACATCGAGCTGGTGATAGCGCGGGAACAGTTGCCGCCGCGTCAGCTTCCCGTCCCGGTCCCGCTCCTCGGTGATCGCCGCGTAGTGCTCGATGATCCCGGCCAGGCTGGCCCTGGTCAGGACCTCCCGCCACAGGTAGTCCGTCTTCAGGCCGGCCGGGTTCGGCGGGTTGCCCGCCCCGTCGTTCCACCCCTTGTTGAAGGGCAGGAACCACGACCGCTCCCCCTGGAGATGGGTGCAGAAGCGGACCTCCTGCTCGTCCACCGCGAAGTGGACCAGGCACCGCCCGAATTGGAACAACGTCTCCTTCGGGTCCCGGTCCTGCTGGTATTGCCGGACCGCGTCGTCCACCGTCTGCTTGGTCAGCGTGTTCTTCAGCTCGAAGGTCGCCACCGGCAGCCCGTTCAGGAATAACACCAGGTCCAGCGACAGGGCCGTCTCGTCCTTGCTGTAGTGGACTTGGCGGGTGACGCTCAGCACGTTGGCGTCGTACCGTACCGCGGCCTCCGGGTTGCCGGGCGTCGGGGTGCCGTAGAAGAGGTGGATCGCCGCCGGGCCGTGCTTGATCCCCCGCCGCAGCACATCGACGATGCCCCGCTTCCCGATTTCCCCCTTCACCCGCGCCAGGAACAGGGCCCGGCTCGGCCCCGCCTCGCCCAAGTTCAGCGCTTCGACCACCGCCGGGTGGGTCGCCCGCAGGAAGGCCAGCAGCGTGGCGAGATCGACCGCGTGCTCCCGGTCGTTGTCCCCCCGCGTCC
>JBBJOE010000150.1:0-6595 GCA_037721765.1 Thermomicrobiales bacterium | reverse complement strand
GCGGCCACGTCGGCTGCTGCGATTCCTCCCCCAACAAGCACGCCAGCGCCCACTCTCGCGCCCGGGCCCACGCCATCATCCGGTCCTTCGAACCCGACGAGGACTGGCGCTGGTGCTACGTGGACCTGATGTACGCCTGAGGGGATCCGGCCAGGATGAGGAAACCGGCCATGACGACCGCGTCATGGCCGGTCCGTCTACCGGCGCCGCGTGCCGGCCGGCGACACCCGTCACGTCGCAGGACTCGGCGATCGAGCCCCGGTCGGGCGACCGGCCCGTCGTCCGACTGTCAAAGCGGTAGGGGGAATCGATAAGGGAAGATCGGTAGGGGCTCGGCACGGTGACATCTTGACCGGTCTGGCGTGGTTCGGTGGTTCGGCCGTTCGGCCAGACCGCCTCAGATCACCCCGCCCCCGATCGACAGCCGGAACAGGGCCCAGAAGACGAGGAGGACGCCGCCGACCAGGCCCAGGGCAGCCGCCGCCCGGTCGAGGGTGCCCCGAACCAGGGCCAGACCGCTGAAGGCGATCGCCAGCAGGGCCAGGGGCAGGGTGGTAATCCAGTTCATCCAGCCCAGGAAGGGCACCAGGCCGACGATGGCAAAGATCGCCGCCACCAGGCTCAGCCCGCACCCGAGTGTCCCCATCGCCGCTCACCTCGCCGCTCACCCGGTCGTCCCGGTCGTCGCCCGGTCCCGTCGCCATGCCGCTGGCCGTGGACAGTGGGCCCCGCGTTGCCGGGACCGCCGCCATCCCGGCATGCTACCCGACCGGCCGCCGACCGGCGCGACCACCCGAATTGCTCCGGCGCCCACGATCGCCCCACCGATCGATGGACAGGCCGGCCCCCTGGACGTCGATCGGGATCCGCGGTTCGAACGCCCGATCTCGTGCCCCCTCAACCGATCACCGGCGTACCATATGCGTCGAAGCCCGGCGGACCCACGATGCTGATCGGGCGGGTGCCGCGGCACCCGCGAGAGACTCCGTCATCGTCGCGTCCCGAGATCGATCCGCCCGCTCGCCGGGCCACCGTGACCGACCCCGACCGACTCCCAGGAGGCCATTCGCACCCGTGAAGCCCGAACCGATCGACGCCCCGACCACGCCCGCCACGCTCCCCCTGCCCGACCCCGCCCACGACCCGCTGGCCGTCCTCGTCAGCACCCGCCAGGTGATGGCCCGGGCCCGTTCCGTCACCATCGACGCGGCCCGGGTCCGCCAGGTCGCGGCCGACCTCGCGGCGGATTGGACGGGTCCCCCGGCCTGGGACCTTTCCCTCCATCACGTCGACCCGGCCGCGCCTTGGAAGACCGCCACCTGGACGCTCGTCCTCGATGCTCTCAACTTCTGCTTCTGGTCCGACGACCCCGCCCCTGACCACCGCTGGGCCGTCCGCTGGCGGGGCGAGCGGTACGAGGGCTACTGGGCCCTGGCCGCCTCCCTCAGCCGTGCCGTCGCGGAGGGCGTCCCGCTCTTCGACCACGATTGGCTCGCGGTCGTCACCGGTGACCAGGTCGCCTCGATCTTCCGCCCCGACGAGGAGCGGCCGGAGACCGAGCCGATCCCGCTCCTCGACCGCCGCGCCGCCCACCTGCGCGAGGTCGGCCTGGGCCTCGGCCGCCTAGCGTGGGATGCCCCGGATGTCCCACCGATCGTCAGCCTGATCAC
This sequence comes from Thermomicrobiales bacterium, assembly GCA_037721765.1. GTDB lineage: Bacteria > Chloroflexota > Chloroflexia > Thermomicrobiales > UBA6265 > JACCVE01. The sequence continues at coordinate 4,925 of JBBJOE010000150.1, read as the reverse complement.
GGCCGCCCGGCGCTCCGCCCCCGCCCTGGCCCGGATGGTGATCGAGACCTTTCCCTCATTCCGCGACGAGACGACCTACGCCGGCCAGCCCGTGTATCTCTACAAGCGGGCCCAGATCTTCGTTGCCGACCTCGCCGGCGCGCTGGCCGGTACCGGACTCGGTCACTTTGACGACCTGTCCGACCTGACCGTCTTCGCCGACTACAAGGTCCCCCAGGTCCTGCGTCGCTTCGGCATCCTCCGCTATGACCCCGGCCTGGCGGTCCGGATCGCCCGCCGCGAGCACCTGGCGCCCGGCTCGCCGGAGGAGGTCGAGATCCGGGCCGCCACCGTCTGGGGCTGCGAGCTGCTGCGCCGGGCCATGGCCGATCTCGGCATCACCCTTCACGCCTTCGAACTGGACTGGACCCTCTGGGTCGTCGGCCAATACCTCCCCCCGGCCACCGAGCCCTACCACCGGACCAGGACGATCTTCTACTAGCGACCGCAGATTTCCGTCTCCCTCGCGTTCGGACGACCCATTGATCCCCATGGGTCGTTGAGATCAACAGAGCCGGGCAGGGAAGGCGGCCGCATGTCCTGCCTCCTCGACACTCTGTCCGGCATATCCCTGTCGCCGATGTACGAACGTTCTCGGGGCGCTGCTTGCTGCGCCCTCCCAAGCGACGAACGTTTCCGGATGAACAGTGATGCGGGCAATCGGACACCGCGAGCGGTGCCCCGACAAGTGTTGCCCCACGAGGTCCCGTACTCTGCATCTGCATACTGCCCAGCACCCGGTCGGGAAACGAGTGCCCCCCCGGCTGGGCAATCCGCCCAATAGGGACGCCAGGCGTTCGGCATCAGTCGGTATTGACAACCGGACACGAACTGATAGAGTACGTATAGATCATGCGTTCGCACCGACGGCGCTTTGGGCCGCGTCGTCCTCCTCCAACCGGGGGGTGATCGCCGGCGAAGCGGGATGGGGTTGACGATGCCACACGGGGCGTCGCCGGTGTCGAAACGCGTGAGGCCCCGTCCGCGAGAGGAATGAGGTACGCATGAGCGTCGTCATCGAGCGTCCACCGGACCAAGTTCAATCCCTGTCCCATCGACCCCCGAGGGAGTCGTGGGCCGACACACCCGGTACACGGAGGAATCGGCGTCCCATGGTGAGTTCCACGACCGTGGCCCCCGCGGCGTCCGACCGGGTGACCGACACCATCGCCATCCAAGCGACCGGACTGGAACGCCGCTTCGGGGACTTCGTCGCCGTCGCCGGGATCGACATCGCCGTCCGGCAGGGAGAGATCTACGGCTTCCTCGGTCCGAACGGGGCCGGCAAGTCCACCACGGTCCGGATGCTCTGCACTCTGACCGCCCCGACCGGCGGCCGGGCCATCGTCGCCGGGCACGACGTGGCTCGCGAACCGGACGCCGTCCGCCTCAAGATCGGCGTCGCCCTCCAGGCGGCCGCCCTCGACAACCAGCAGACCGGCACCGAACTGTTGCGTCAACAGGGCCGCTACTACGGCCTCACCCGGGCCGAGGTCGCCGCTCGCCTGGCTGAGCTGCGCGACCTGATCGACATCGGCGACGCCCTCGACCAGCGCATCAAGCGCTACTCGGGCGGTATGAAGCGCCGCATCGACCTGGCGGCGGCCCTGATCCACAACCCCGAGGTGCTCTTCCTCGACGAGCCGACCACCGGCCTCGACCCCCTCTCCCGGGCCAAGGTCTGGGAAGAGGTCCGCCGCCTTAACGCCGACCTCGGCATGACGATCTTCCTCACCACCCAGTACCTGGAGGAGGCCGACGCCCTGGCCGACCGGGTCGGGATCATCGACCACGGCCGGATCGTCGCCGAGGACACCCCCGAGGCCCTCAAGCGCTCCATCGGCTCCGACCTCGTCGTCGTCCAGGTCGATGAGGCCCAGGTCGACCTGGGGATCCAGACGCTCACCGGGATCAACGTGGTCGCCAGCGTCGATCGGCACGGCGACCAGCTCACCGCCGTCACGGCCGATGGCCCGGCCGCCGTCTCCCCGATCGTCGTCGGGCTGGCCAACGCCGGCGTCACCGTCCGGACCCTTTCGGTCCGCGAGCCGACCCTGGACGACGTGTTCCTGACCCTGACCGGCAACCGACTGATCGAGGAGACCGCCTAGATGGCCAGCACGTACCCCACGGGCACTCCCACCCGCACCCCGGCGGGCGATGGCGCCCGTTCGTCCGGCCAGACGATCCGGGCCCGCCATTCCGGTCCGCTGGCCGACATCTGGTCGGTGGCCATCCGGGCCCTGCGGGCCCTGCCCCGCGAGCCAGAGGTGATCATCCCCTCCCTGATCATCCCGATCTTCTTCTTCGCGGTCAACATCGGCACGTTGCAGGACTTCGCCGAGCGGAGCATCGCCGGGCTCGATTTCCGGGCCTTCCAGCTGCCGACCGCGATCGTCTTCGCCATCACCGGCGTCTCCCGCGCCCCGGCCCTGGTCACCGACATCCAGTCCGGCTACTTCGACCGCCTGCTGATGACCCCCATGCGGCGCCTGTCGCTGCTCCTGGGCCTGATGGTGGCCGACATCGCCCTGGTACTCATCCTGTCCCTGCCGGTGGTCCTGCTGGGCTTCCTGGTCGGCGTCCGGTTCGAGACCGGCATTCCCGGGCTCCTGCTCTTCCTCGGTCTCGCCGGCCTGTGGGGCCTGGTCTTCACCGGCTTCCCCTACGCCATCGCCCTCAAGACCGGTTCCCCCGGCGCGGTCGGTGCCAGCTTCCTCCTGTTCTTCCCGTTTGCCTTCCTGACCACCGCGACCCTGCCCCAGGAACAGCTCACCGGCTGGCTGGCGACCGTGGCCGACTTCAACCCGATGACCTACCTGCTGGCCGCCCTCCGCTCCCTGCTCTACGGGGGCTGGCAACCCCGGCTCCTGCTGGAAGGACTCCTTTCCATCCTCGCCGTCGGGGCCGTCAGCATGAGCCTGGCGCTCGCCGCCCTGCGGGGGCGCATCTCCCGGGGCTGACCGCTCTCCCGGCGCCCTGACGGGCCCCAGGACGCGCCAGGGGACCATCCGGTGTCCGTTCGGTCACTCGCGATGCAGACCGTCATCACCGACGACGAATGCCGGGCCGTGGGGGCCATCGCTCCCCATCGCCCGGCATTCGCCTTGGCGCCCGCGACGACGGCCGCTTCGACCCGAACACCCGATCTGTTGTCCACCGCGCCGGGCGGCTTGTCCACACTCCCCGATCACCCTCCACGGGTGCCGGAGATGCTTCCGTGGTCTCCCGGCGGTCTCCCCGTTAACGTCATTCTTTAGAATAAGAGAGAGAACGTCCGTTGTGGTAGTAGGGCCGGTGGATATCGGGATAGTCGCAAAATACCGCGTACGGACGGCCGTTTTCGACCGGACACGCTGGGGATGGACTATCGACAGCGGCCCCCGATGGGGACAACCGGAGCCGGGTGGACCTGTGCCAATCCACGCATAGGTGGACAACGTCCCCATCCCATCCACCGGGTTGTCCCCGCCCGGACCACGATTGTCCGCAACGTTGTCCACAATCCACACCGGTTATCCACCGGCCCGCGAGACTTATCCACACGACCCCCACATCGGTGCCAGGTTGGCACACGTGGGTGGTGGTTCACGCTTGGGATAAGGAGAGCTCGGGATCGATCGCCCCCGTGGCACTGATGGCCTGCTCGCGGCAAGTCGCGGCCGGTCGATCCCCGTCTCGCGATGTGGTCGCCCGTTCAAGGCGAAGATGGCAGTACGACCCCGGGTGTCCACTCGTCCGGTCATCACTCGATCATCCCCCTGGTTATCCATCGCCTCCCGGACGGCCCATGGACCAAACGAAGGGACCCGAACCGCGGATGAGGACGAACGATGCCGGACGGCCCTGATGGGTTCGTCCGGCGTCGTTGCCCATCGTCGATTGGTGTGATCGAACGCGGGGGTACCGATGCGTCCGGATCGAGGCTCAGACCCCAACCGCCAGCCGCGTCTTCTCAGCCTGCTCGGGGTGAACGCCCTCGGCGAACTCCTCGACGATCTTCTGGCAGAAGGCCGCCAAATCGTCCGGGTTCCGGCTAGTCACCAGGCCCTTGTCGGTCTGGACCTCCCGGTCGACCCAGGTCCCGCCAGCATTGCGGATGTCGGTCTGGAGGCTGGGGTAGGACGTCACGGTCCGGCCCCGCACCACGTCGGCCTCGATCAACAGCCACGGCCCGTGGCAGATTGCCGCCACCGGCAGTCCCCGCTCGAAGAAGAACCGGGTGAACTCGACCGCCCGGGGGTTCATCCGGAGCTTGTCCGGGTTGGCCACCCCGCCCGGCAGCACCAGCCCGTCATAGTCGGCGGCCATCACCTCGTCGACCGTCTTGTCGACCGGGAAGGTGTCGCCCGTGTCCATCCCGTTCACGCCCTGGATCGTGCCGCCTTCCAGCGAGACCAAGTGCGCCTCGGCCCCGGCCGCGATGACCGCTTCCCAAGGCTTCGTCAATTCGACCTGCTCGACGCCATTCGTGGCCAGGAACGCGATCTTCTTACCCAGGAGTGTTCGCTTGCTCGCCATATCGAGATATGTCCCTTTCTTCGGCGCCCCGCGAGGATCGCGGCGCGGAAGTCCGTCCAATAATCGTCTCGATCGGGCCCCGGATCCGTCGCCATCGGGAGGGCATGGGTCCGAGTCCCGGATGGGGACCGTGGCGCCGTTGACACGGTCCCGATCAGGTATCGTGGGCGCAGGGACCATGCCATGGCAGGCTGAGATGACCGGACGTACACGACGATCAGACGGCCTATCAGGCCCGTGTCTCGACCCGTTTCCCGGCGAGGTCACCCCGCTCGGCGGAACCCGATTCGCTCGTGGACGACGAGGCGAGACCGGTCACACCGATGCGCTCGGCGATCATCACCGGCCGCATCGTCGGGCGGCGA
>JBBJOE010000149.1:0-6623 GCA_037721765.1 Thermomicrobiales bacterium | reverse complement strand
GTCCGCTTCGAGCAGTGGGCCGCCCTGGCCGCCGACGGCTACGCCCGCGCCACCGGCCAGGTCGGCGTCTGCATGGCCACCTCCGGCCCCGGCGCCACCAACCTCGTCACCGGCCTGGCCAACGCGATGCTCGACTCCGTCCCGATGGTCGCCATCACCGGCCAGGTCTCCCAGCCGATGATCGGCCGTGACGCTTTCCAAGAAGTCGACATCACCGGCATCTCCCTGCCGGTCACCAAGCACAACTACCTGGTCCAGCGCCCCGAGGACATCGCCCCGACCATCAAGGAGGCCTTCTACCTGGCCCGCTCCGGCCGCCCCGGCCCGGTCCTGGTCGACATCCCCAAGAACGTCTTCATGGCCAAGGCGCCCTTCCACTATCCCGAGACCAGCTTCCGCCAGGGGTACCAGCCAAGTTCCACCCCGAATCTGCGCCAGGTCCGCCTCGCCGCCGAGGCCATCGACCGGGCCCGCAAGCCGCTGATCATGGCCGGCCACGGCATCATGATCTCGGGGGCCACCGCCGAACTGGCCGAACTGGTCGAACGCACCGGCATCCCGGTCGTCTTCACGCTGCTCGGCCTCGGCTGTTTCCCGGAATCCCACCCCCTCGCCCTCGGCATGATGGGCATGCACGGCCACCGCCAGGTCAACGCCGCCCTCGAAGAGTGCGACTTGCTGGTCAACATCGGCGCCCGCTTCGATGACCGGGCCACCGGCCGGATCGACGGCTTCGCCCCCAATGCCACGGTCGTCCACGTCGATATCGACCCGGCCGAGATCGGCAAGAACGTCGAGACCCACATTCCCGTCGTCGGCGACGCCGGCGAGGTCCTCCGCGCCCTGATCCCCGAGGTCACCCCCAAGCGCCACGACGAGTGGATGGGCTGGATCGACACCCAGCGCAACCAGGCCCTGCTCGTCGCCCTGGAGGACCGGCCCGAGACTCCCGAGCCCTACGCGATCATCCGCTCGATCGCCGGGGCCTCCGGCGGCGAGGCGATCATCACCACCGACGTCGGCCAGCACCAGATGTGGAGCGCCCAGTACTTCGGCTTCAATCACCCCGACCGCTGGATCACCTCCGGCGGCCTCGGCACGATGGGCTACGGCCTGCCCTCCGCCATCGGCGCCAAGATGGGCCGCCCGGACCTCGAAGTCTGGGCCGTGGTCGGCGACGGCGGCTTCCAGATGTCCTTCGCCGAACTGGCCACGGCCTCTCAGGAGGGTCTCGACATCAACGTCGCGGTGATGAATAACGGCTATCTCGGCATGGTCCGCCAGTGGCAGGACCTCTTCCACGAGCGCAACTACTCCGAGGTCCGCATCAGCTCGCCCGACTTCGTCCTGCTGGCCGAGGCCTACGGCATCACCGGCATCCGGGTGACCCGCGACGACGAGATCCTGGCCGCCGTCGAGCGGGCCCGCTCGATCAAGGGGCCGGTGGTGATCGACTTCGTGATCGACCCGGAGGCCAACGTCTACCCGATCGTCCCCCCCGGCGCCAGCAACTCCGAGATGATGCACGAGCGGTTCGAAGACGAGGAGGCGGTCTAGCCATGGGCGAGCGACGAACCCTGGTGGTCCAGGTCGAGGACCACCCCGGCGTGCTGAACCGCGTCGTTTCCCTGATGCGGCGCCGCTCCTTCAACATCGACTCGATCACCGTCGGCGCCTCCGAGACCGCCGGCGTCTCCCGGATGACCATCGTCGTCCGGGGTGGCAGCGAGGCGGTCGAGCAGGTCGGCAAGCAGCTCTACAAGCTGATGGAGGTGCTGAAGGTCACCGACATCACCGACCAGCCCTGCGTCGCCCACGAGATGGCCCTGATCAAAGTCGCCGCCAAGACCCACCAGCGAGCCGAGATCATGCAGATCGTCGCCATCTACGACGCCCGGATCGTCGACGCCACCCCGAACAGCCTCCTCGTCGAGGCGGTCGCCAGCCCGGACAAGATCGACGCCTTGCTTGCCATGCTGCGCGGCTTCGGCATCCGGGAACTGGTCCGCTCCGGCGTGATCGCGATGGTCCGCGGCGCCGTGGCGGAGCCGAAGCGCAACGGCACCTCGACGGTGCCGCTCGACAAGACACTCCAGACGCGCGCCGTCGCGCTTGCCAAATAGGGGGTGACGACCTGAGCGCGATCCGCGCCGATCGCGCAAGATAGCCAAGGATCGGGCCGGACCCGGGTGCCGGGGTCGGCATGACGACGGACGACAGCGACGAGGGAGTACAGGCGAATGGCCGCGACGATCTACCAGGAACACGACGCCGATCCGGAGGCCCTCGCGGGCAAGACCGTCGCCGTGATCGGCTACGGCAGCCAGGGCCACGCCCACGCCCTCAACCTGCGGGACACCGGCGTCAAGGTCGTCGTCGGCCTCCACGAGGGGAGCCGCAGCCGCGCCAAGGCCGAGAGCGACGGCCTGACCGTGGCCTCCGTCGCCGATGCGGTCGGCCAGGCCGACGTGGTGATGATGCTGGTCCCCGACCAGACCCAGGGCACCGTCTTCGCCGATTCGGTCAAGGGGCAGCTCAAGCCCGGCTCGACCCTCCTCTTCGCCCACGGCTTCGCGATCCACTTCGGCGAGATCGTCCCGCCCGAGGGCGTCGACGTGGCGATGGTCGCCCCCAAGGCCCCTGGCCACCGCGTCCGCGAACTCTTCCAGGAGGGGGTCGGCGTCCCGGCCCTGGTCGCCGTCGCCCAGGACGTCAGCGGAAACGCCAAGCGGACCGCCCTGGCCTACGCGGCGGCCCTCGGTTCGCTGCGGGCCGGGGTCATCGAGACCACCTTTAAGGAGGAGACCGAGACCGACCTCTTCGGCGAGCAGGCCGTCCTCTGCGGCGGCGCCTCGGCCCTGGTCCAGGCCGGTTTCGACACCCTGGTCGAGGCGGGCTACCAGCCAGAGATCGCCTACTTCGAATGCCTCCATGAACTCAAGCTGATCGTCGACTTGATGTACGAGGGCGGCATCTCCTACATGCGCTACTCGGTCAGCGACACGGCCGAGTACGGCGACTACACCGCCGGGCCGAAGATCGTCGATGACCACGTCCGCACGGCCATGAAGGGCCTCCTCGGCGACATCCAATCCGGGAAGTTCGCCAAGGAGTGGATCGCCGAGAACCGCGCCGGCCGCGACGACTTCATGGCCATGCGCCGCGCCGGCCACGATCACCCGATCGAGCAGGTCGGCGGCCACCTCCGGTCCATGATGCCCTGGCTCCGCCCCGGCCGCGACCTGGAAGAGGTCCACCGCCTGCAGGACGCTTCGGCCGCCCAGCCCCAGGCCAAGACGCCAGTAGCGACAGAGTCGGGAGACTGACCATGACTGACCGACCGAGGACGGGAGACGACGTACCCGTATCCGACGCCACCGCCGCGCCGGACCCGGCCGGCCGGGTCATCATCTTCGACACCACCCTACGCGACGGCGAACAGTCGCCCGGCGCGACGCTGACCTCCGACGAGAAGCTAGAGGTCGCCGACGCCCTCGTCGCCCTCGGCGTCGACGTGATCGAGGCCGGCTTCCCGGCCGCCTCCCCAGGCGACTTCGAGGCTGTCCGCTCGATCGCGGCACGCGTCAAGGGCTCGGTCGTCGCCGCCCTGGCCCGCGCGGTCGAATCCGATATCGAGCGCGCGGCCCAGGCGATCAAGGGTGCCGAGTCACCCTGCATCCACACCTTCATCTCGTCGTCCGACATCCATTTGAAACACCAGATCCGGATGACTCGCGAACAGGTCCTCGACCGGGTCACGGCGAGTGTCAGCTACGCCCGCAGCTTTACGAGCGATGTCGAATTTTCCGCCATGGACGCCACCCGCTCCGATTGGGATTACCTGGTCCAGGTCTACAAGCGGGCGGTCGAGGCTGGGGCGAGGACGATCAACGTGCCGGACACCGTCGGGTACACCACCCCCGGCGAGTACGCCGCACTGATCTCTTACCTGCGCGAGCACGTCGCGGGTATTGAGCGTTGCGTCATTTCGGTCCACTGCCACGACGACCTGGGTCTGGCCACCGCCAACACCGTCGCCGCCGTCCTGGCCGGGGCCCGGCAGGTCGAGGTGACCATGAACGGGATCGGCGAGCGGGCCGGCAACACCGCCCTCGAAGAGGTGGTGATGGCCCTGGCTACCCGTGGCGACACCTTCGATGGGCTGTGGACCGGCATCGCCAAGGAGCGCCTGGTCCCGACCTCCCGCCTGGTCGCCACCCTGACCGGCCTCCAGGTCCAGGTCAACAAGGCGATCGTCGGCGCCAACGCCTTCGCCCACGAGGCCGGCATCCACCAGGACGGCATGCTCAAGGAGCGGACCACCTACGAGATCATGAACCCCAGCGACGTCGGCTGGGAGGGGACCCGCCTGGTCCTCGGCAAGCACTCCGGCCGGGCCGGGTTCCGCAGCACCCTGGCCGACATCGGGTTACGGCTCGATTCCGACCAAGTCGAGGCGGCCTACGCCCGCTTCCTCGTTCTGGCCGACCGCAAGAAGACCGTCACCGCCGCCGACCTCGTCGCCCTGGTGGGAGACCAGCTCGCCCAGCGGGGAGACGCCCTCCAGCTCGTCCGTTGGAACGCCAGCATCGGCAGCGGCGGCCCGGCCACGGCCAGCGTCGTGGTCCGGCGCGGGGAGCGGGAAATCACCGGCGACGCCGAGGGCAACGGCCCGGTCAACGCCCTGCTCCAGGCCATCGACGCCGCCACCGGCGCCCGCTGCGAGTTGGAGTACTACCACGTCGATGCCGTGACCCCGGGCGAGGACGCCCAGGGCCAGGTCAACGTCCGCGTCCGCGCCGGCGAGGCCGTCGCCACAGGGCACGGCCTCGCCACCGACATCGTCGAGGCCAGCGCCCGCGCCTACCTGGCCGCGATCAGCAAGCTGGAGGCGTCGATGGGCGTCTCGGCCGGAGAACGCGACCTGAAGGCATCGGCAGTCTAGGCCAGCGCCGGCCTGATTCATGGCGGCCGATGTCACCCGCTCACCATGGCATGCGGGAATGTTCGATCGCCATCGTAGGGGAGGACCTCGTGTCCTCCCGGGCTACGACGGTGCGGCGGTCCGTTCATCGACAGCGCTCTGATGACCGGGCCATCACGTGGATAGAGCGATCAGCGGGAGGGAAGACGGGGCACCATGGAGACGGCCACCACGCTCAGCGACAAGATCTGGGACCGCCACGTCGTCAACCGGACCGAGGGCGAGCCCGACCTCCTCTACGTGGACCTCCACCTAGTCCACGAGGTGACATCGCCCCAGGCCTTCGACGGTCTCCGCCTGGCCGGGCGGCCCGTCCGGCGTCCCGACCTGACGGTCGCCACCGCGGACCACAACGTCCCCACCGTCGGCCTCCACCTGCCCATCGCCGACCCGATCTCGGCCACGCAGGTCTCGACCCTCACCCGGAACTGCCAGGCCTTCGGCATCCGCCTCTACCCGATGGGCGACCCCGGCCAGGGCATCGTCCACGTCATCGGACCCGAGATGGGCCTGACCCAGCCCGGCATGACGATCGTCTGCGGCGACAGCCACACGTCCACCCACGGTGCCTTCGGCGCCCTCGCCTTCGGGATCGGCACCAGCGAGGTCGAGCACGTCCTCGCCACCCAGAGCCTGCCCCAGGTCCGCCCCGAGACGATGTCGATCACCGTCGAGGGCGAGTTGGGCGCCGATGCCACCGCCAAGGACATCATCCTGGCGATCATCGGCCGGATCGGCACGGGAGGCGGCATCGGCTCGATCGTCGAGTACCGCGGCGACGCCATCCGGGCCCTCTCGATGGAGGGCAGGATGACGATCTGCAACATGTCGATCGAGGCGGGCGCCAAGGCCGGCATGATCGCTCCCGACGACACCACCTTCCGCTACATCGAGGGCCGCCCCCACGCCCCGGCCGGCGCGGAGTGGGAGCGGGCTCTGGACGACTGGCGCTCCCTGGTCACCGACTCCGGAGCCCGATTCGACCACGAGGTCGTGCTCGATGCCGCCGCGATCCGCCCCCACGTCTCCTGGGGCACCAACCCCGGCCAGGTCATCGACATCGACGGCCTCGTCCCCGACCCGGACGCCTTCGCCGACCCCAAGGAGCGGGAGACCGCCGCCCGGGCCCTGACCTACATGGGTCTCCGGGCCGGGACCGCCGTCCGCGACATCCCGGTCGACACCGTCTTCATCGGCTCCTGCACCAACGGCCGGATCGAGGACCTGCGCGGCGCCGCCGAAGTCCTGGCCGGCCGCCGCGTCAAATCTGGGATGCGGGCGATGGTCGTGCCCGGCTCGATGCGGGTCAAGGCCCAGGCCGAGGCCGAGGGGCTGGATCGCGTCTTCACCGACGCCGGCTTCGAGTGGCGGGCGGCGGGATGCTCGATGTGCCTCGGCATGAACCCCGATCAACTCGCCCCCGGCGAGCGCTGCGCCTCGACCAGCAACCGCAACTTCGAGGGCCGCCAGGGCAAGGGTAGCCGCACCCACCTCGTCTCCCCCCAGGTCGCCGCCGCCACCGCCATCGCCGGCCACTTCGCCACCCCCGCCGAACTCGGCTAACCGCCACACTCTCCCCGCCGACCGCCGACCGCCGACCGCCGACCGCCGACCGCCGACCGCCGACCGCCGACCGCCG
>JBBJOE010000148.1:0-6721 GCA_037721765.1 Thermomicrobiales bacterium | reverse complement strand
GCTGGTGGCCGGGATGTTCGTTCGTGGCCTCGGCTTCGGCGGGATGGCCTGGGCGGACAGCGGGCGTGTCCTGTTCGCCACCGCAATTCTCGCCGCCCTCGGTGGCGCCCTGTTCGAGGCACCCCGCTCGGCCGGGATCGCGGCCCTGACGACCGAGGCGAATCGCTCTCGCGTCTACAGTTTGGCCGGGATGATCGGCGGCCTCGGCCTCACGATCGGCCCGCTGTTGGGCGCCTTCCTGCTGCGATTCGACTTCGCCGTCGTTGCCCTGGTCTCAGGCGCCTGCTACCTGGCGACCACCGTGCTGACCTGGGGCGGGCTGCCCTCGATCCGAGTGGCGACCGGTGGTCCGGGCCGGCTGACGGCCGGGCTCGGCATGGCGGTGCGGGACCGGACGTTCGTGACCTTCACCGTGCTCGGCATGGGCGTCTGGTTCATGTGGGTCCAGCTCACCATCTCGCTACCGCTCGCCGCGACCGCGATCGCGGGGACCAGCGATGCGGTGGCCTGGCTCTATCTCCTCACCGCCGGGCTGACGATCACGTTGCAGTACCCGTTGATCCGCCTCGCGGAGCGGCGGCTGCGGCCGATGCCGATCCTGATGGTCGGGACGGCATTGATGGCCGCTGGGCTGGCGACCGTCGGCCTGGTGCCGGCGATCGGTCCGCTGCTGGCGGGGGTGGCGATCTTCGCGGTCGGTTCGGTCCTCGCTCAGCCGAGCCTCCAGACCGTCACCGCCAGCCTGGCCAACCCGGCAGCCCTGGGAGCTTTCTTCGGGGTGGGGATGTACGCCCTCGCGGTCGGGGGCGGGGTCGGTAATGTGTTGGGCGGCTACCTGTATGGACTCGGCCAGCGCCTCGATCTGCCGGCCCTGCCGTGGCTGGCGTTCGCGGCGGTCGGGTTCGTCACCGCGGCCGGATTCTGGGCCCTGGATGCGGCCCGGCAGAGAGTCGCGGCGACGGAGACCGGCGGGGAGCCGGTCCTGACCACGCCCGCGTCGCGGTCCCGGTAAAGATTTCCCGGCCCGCTAGATGTGGACGGAAGGTTCGGGTCAGGACGTGAAGTGGGGCAACCGGTCGGACGCGATCTCCGAGAGGGGGGGGGCCATGGCGTCCTTTCCCGAGAGCGTTGGTTTCTGAACCGGCCAGTCGATGCCGATTTCCGGGTCGTCCCACCGGACGCTGCCCTCGGCGGCCCGATCGTAGCGGTCGGTACACTTGTAGGCGAACAGGGCATGTTCACCGGTCACCACGAAGCCGTGGGCAAACCCCTCGGGGACCCAAAACTGGCGCCGGTTGGCATCTGAGAGGGTCACGCCCGTCCATCGTCCGAACGTGGGCGAGCCGCGTCGGATGTCGACCGCGACGTCGAACACTTCCCCCGAGACGACCCAGACCAGTTTGCCCTGGGGATGGGGTTCCTGATAATGGAGCCCGCGCAGGACGCCATGGCCGGACGACGAGAGGTTGTCCTGGACCCAGCGGCGCGGCAGCCCGGCGGCGGCGTAGGTCTCCTCGTTCCACGTTTCCAGAAAGGAACCTCGTTCGTCGGTAAAGATGGCCGGTTCCAAGATCAGGACGCCGGGCAGGTCGGTCTCGATCACGTCCATTGACTGATGCCGTCCCGGATCACCGTCCGCAGGTAGTCACCGTAGCCGTTGCGCATCGGTTCGGCCAGCCGGGCCACGGCGTCGGCATCGATGTAACCCATCCGGAAGGCGATCTCCTCCGGGCTGGCGATCTTGAGGCCCTGCCGCTGCTCGATGATCTGGATGAACTGGGAGGCCTGGTGCAACGCCTCGTGGGTGCCGGTGTCGAGCCAGGCGATGCCCCGGCCGAGGCGCTCGACGAAGAGTTCCCCCATCTCCAGATAGGCGGCATTGACGTCGGTGATCTCGTACTCGCCCCGGGCCGAGGGGGCCAGGCCGGCGGCGATGTCGAGGACCCGGTTGTCGTAGAAGTAGAGGCCGGTGATGGCGTAGGAAGACTTCGGCTCGGCGGGCTTCTCCTCGATCCCGACGACCTGGCCGTACCGGTCGAACTCGACCACGCCGTAGCGCTCCGGATCCTCGACGTGGTAGCCGAAGACGGTCGCGCCCCGTTCCCGGCCCGCGGCGGCCCGGATCGTCTCCGCGAAGCCGTGGCCGTAGAAGATGTTGTCGCCGAGGACGAGGGCGACCGGGCTGGACCCGGTGAACGCGCGGCCGATCACGAATGCCTGGGCGAGGCCATTGGGCTCCTCCTGCTGGGCATAGGCGAAGCTGAGTCCCCATTGGGCCCCGTCGCCGAGGAGGGCCCGAAACCGGGGCAGGTCCTCCGGGGTGGTGATGATGAGGATGTCCTGGATGCCGGCCAGCATCAGGGCCGACAGGGAGTAGTAGATCATCGGCTTGTCGTAGATGGGGAGGAGTTGCTTGCTGACGACGTGGGTGAGCGGGTAGAGGCGCGTCCCCGAGCCCCCGGCGAGGATGATCCCCCTCATCGGGCCCCTCTCGTCGCGACTCGCTCCCCGAGTCCGATCCGCTCACCGGCCGCCGCCGTGGCGGGCCAGTCCGGGTTGGCCAGGTACCACGCCACGGTCTTCCGCATGCCGGTCTCGAACGTTTCCCTGGGCAGCCACTCGAGGTCGCGGGCCGCCTTGGCGGCGTCGATGGCATAGCGAGTGTCGTGGCCGGGCCGGTCGGCGACGAAGGCGATCTGGTCGGCGTATGACCCGCCGTCGCGGGGCGTCAACTCGTCGAGCAGGGAGCAGATGGTCCGGACCGTTGCCAGGTTTGTCCGCTCATTGTGGCCGCCGATGGCGTAGGTCTCGCCGGGGGACCCGGCGACTAGAGTCCGCCACAGGGCGCGGGCGTGGTCCTCGACGAACAACCAATCGCGCACCTGGCTACCGTCGCCGTAGACCGGCAGGGGACGGCCGGCGAGGGCGGCCCGGATCACCAGCGGGATCAGTTTTTCCGGGAACTGGTAGGGGCCGTAGTTGTTCGAGCAGTTGGTCGTCACCGCGGGCAGGCCGTAGGTGTGGTTCCAGGCCCCGACGAGGTGGTCGGCGGCGGCCTTGCTGGCCGCGTAGGGCGAACGGGGCCGGGCCGGGCTCTCCTCGGTGAACATCCCGGTCGGGCCGAGGGAACCGTAGACCTCGTCGGTCGAGACGTGGACGAACCGGAACTTTTCCCGCTCGGCGTCCGGTAGGCCGCGCCAGTGGAGCAGTGCGGTCTCCAGCAGGGTGAAGGTGCCCATCACGTTGGTTTCCAAGAAGGTCGCCGGGGCGTCGATCGAGCGGTCGACGTGCGACTCGGCCGCGAGGTGGACGACCGCGTCCGGGCGGAAGCGGCCGAAGGCCTCGGCCAGGGCGACTCCGTCGCGGATATCGACGCGGGCGAAGCCATAGCGGCCAGAATAGCGAGGGTCGCCCGCGCATTCTTCGACGGTCGAGAGGTCGCCGGCGTAGGTGAGGGCATCGAGGTTGAGGACGTCGGCCCCGGTCTCACGCAGGAGGAAGCGGACCACGGCCGAGCCGATGAATCCCGCTCCGCCGGTGACCAGGACGCGCGTCGGGTGCGGGGGCATGGGCGGGGCTCCTCGGGGCAGCGTGGGGGAAGGCGGATGCCACAACGGATGGGGAGCGATCAGGTGATCGACGCCGCAAGGTCCGGCACGGCGTCACGGACCGCGTCACCCCAATATGGTAGCCGAATCCGCAATTCCGCGGCCCGTATGTTCGCCAGGCGGCTGTCGGCCGGCCGCGTCGCCGGGAGCGGGTAGGCGAGGGCGAATTCCCGGGCCGTCGTTGGCAGGATGCGGTCCGGGTCGAGCCCGGCCGCGCTCGCCACCGCCCGGGCCAGGTCGTGGCGACTGGCCCCGCACTCATTCACCAGGTGAAACACTCCCGCACCCCGCCGGGCGAGCAAATCCATCAGGGCCGCCGCGAGGTGGGCGGCATGGGTCGGGTTGCCGGTCTCATCAGTGACGACCGGCATCGTGTCCTGCCGGGACAGCACGGTCAGGACCGTGCGGGGAAAGTGCTTCCCCGGCCCACCCCAGACCCACGCGGTCCGGGCCACGGCGAAGCCCGGGTCGGCCGCGAGGATCGCCCGCTCTCCGGCGAGCTTGCTAGCCCCATAGATCGACAGGGGCCGGGGCAGGGCGTCCTCGGCGTAGGGCGCACCGCCGTCGCCGGGGAAGACGAAATCGGTGCCGATGCCGAGCAGGTGGGCTCCCGACGCGGCGCAGGCGGCGGCGACGTGACCTGAACCCAGGGCGTTGACCGCGTGGGCCCGGTCCGCGTCCCGCTCGCACCCATCGACGTCGGTATAGGCGGCGGCGTGGATCACGGCCGCGGGCGAGTGTCTCGCGATGGCCCCGTGGACCGCCGCCGCTTCACGGATGTCGACGACGTCGTCCACGCCGTGTCCCCCCCGCGACCCGAGGCCGATCGGAACGGCCCCGTGGTTTCGAAGTGCCGCCAGGAGGAAGGTACCCACCTGGCCGCCGGCCCCGGTGACGATGACTCGCGTCCCGGCGAGGTCACTCGGCGGGGGTTCGGATGCGGTCGATGAGGCTTCGGACATCGGGGAGACTCCACTATGGTCCGGATGTGCGGCCCGAGCGCGGGCCAGGGCGCCGCGTGGTCCCGGCATGGTATACCCGGTGCGGCGTACCGACGACGGGGCGCCGCGGAAGGATGCCCGGCGACGGGCGATGAGCGTAGGGAACCGCGATGAACGTGACGATCTTCGGAACGGGTTACGTCGGTCTCGTCACCGGTGCCTGCCTGGCGGACGGTGGCCATGATGTCGTCTGCGTCGATGTCGACGAGGCCAAGGTGGCGATGCTCGAACGGGGTGAGGTACCCATCTTCGAGCCGGGCCTCAATGAGGTCGTATCTCGCAACGTCCGTGCCGGTCGTCTCGCCTTCACCACCGACGCCGCGCGGGGCGTCGCCCACGGGCTCTTCCAGTTCATCGCCGTCGGCACCCCCCCCGGCCCGGACGGTGCCTCCGACCTCCGCTACGTCTACCAAGTCGCCCGCACGATCGGCGACGCGATGGATGGGCACCGGGTCATCGTCACCAAATCGACCGTCCCCGTCGGCACGACCGACCGCGTCCGGGCCCTGATCGCGGAGCGGCTGGCGACGCGGGGGCTCGATATCCCGTTCGAGACCGTCTCCAATCCCGAGTTCCTCAAAGAAGGCGCGGCGGTCGAAGACTTCATGCGGCCCGACCGGATCGTTGTCGGCTGTGAGGGCCGGGAGGTCTTGGACCTGTTGGCCGAGTTGTACGCGCCGTTCAACCGCAACCATAACCGCCTCGTGGTGATGGGCGTCCGCTCTGCGGAACTGACCAAGTACGCGGCGAATGCCATGCTGGCGGTCCGGATCTCGTTCATGAACGAGATCGCCAACATCGCCGAGCGGGTCGGCGCGGACATCGAGCAGGTCCGGATCGGGGTCGGCTCCGACCCGCGTATCGGCTACGACTTCATCTACGCCGGCTGCGGCTACGGCGGCTCCTGCTTTCCGAAAGACGTCCAGTCGCTGGAGCGGACCGCGGCGGGGTATGACTACGACGCGACGCTGCTGCGGGCGGTCGAGGCGGTCAACGAGCGGCAGAAGCGGATCCTCTTCGACAAGGTCTCGGCCCACTACGGCGGCGACCTGACCGGGAAGTCCTTTGCCATGTGGGGCCTGGCCTTCAAGCCAAACACCGACGACATGCGCGAGGCACCGAGCCGGGTCCTGGTCGAGGCCCTGTGGGAAGCGGGCGCGACGGTGCGGGCCTTCGACCCGGTGGCGCGGGAGGAAGCGCGGCGGATCTGGGGGGAGCGACCGGACCTGACCCTCTGCGAGAGCGCCGAGGAGGCGGTCGAGGGGGCCGACGCGCTGGTGATCGTGACCGAGTGGCGGATGTTCCGCTCGCCGGACTTCGCGATGCTGCGGCGGGCGCTTCTCGAGCCGGTGATCTTCGACGGCCGGAACATCTTCGACCCGGCCCGGATCGCCGCCGAGGGGTTCACCTACTACGGCATCGGGCGAGGGGACCGACTGCCCGTCCCGGTCGAACCGGCGGGCGCCCACCGGGCCTGAGATCAGGGAGTCGATCAGGCGATGCGGGTCGAGCGGCGCTCGATGTCCTCCATCGCGATCCGCGTTTCGACGGTCAGGGCATCGACGGCGGGCATCCGGGGAAACTGGCGAAGGAGGCCATAGCCCCGGACCGAACCCGGACCGGCCGCCCGGTCGGCGACGTGGCCTCGTATCTCGACCGACCCGTCATCGGCGAGGCGGATCATCACCCCGCGAGGGCTGGGGTCGGGCGAGGTGGTCCAGACGATGCCGACCGCGAAGCGCGTCGCGGGCAGTCCCCCCTGGACGGCGACCTGGACCGGCGACGGCCACCCACTCGCGGCGCGGCGGGCCGCCTCATGGGCGCCCGTCGCCTCGGGCGAGGGCGCTTCGAACGGACGCTCCCGACGTTCCAGACCACCCATGAACCGGCGTTCGGTCCCGGCCGGGGCACCGGTGAGGGTGCCCACCCGGGCCTGGGCCGCGGGGTTCCGGAACGCCCAAAAGCCGCCCATCAGCAGTGCCAGATGGAAGAGGAAGATCATGCCGGAGACGACCGGCACGCCTCCCCGGTAGATCTGGCTCCAATCGCCTCCCAATCCGCTGATGACGTCGAGGACGGGGTAGAAGACGGCCGCGTTGATGATCGACAGCG
>JBBJOE010000147.1:0-6739 GCA_037721765.1 Thermomicrobiales bacterium | reverse complement strand
TAGTGGTAGCTGCCGGCCCGGGACGGACAGTCGCCGCCCGGTCGGATACCGGAGTCATCCCGCGCCTCAGTCGTACCCGGTGGCGGGGAAGCCGCGCTCCTGCCAGCACTGGTATTTCCAGAGGCTGATCGACCGGCGGATCTCTCGCAGTCCCCGGACGTCCATGTTCGAGAGACTCAACAGTTCCTCGTCGGGGACCACCTCGACATCGCGGATGGCCCAGTAGCCGTGACGGCGGAGGATGTGGGCGACACGGGGAGAGATCGCGAGGACCTCGATGGGGGGATGCAAGCGTCGCTGCACGATCGCCCACCCCTCCTCGGCCAGGCTCCAGACCAGGATCGGCAGGCCCATCACGAGCCCGGTCAGGCCCAGCCAGCCAACCGAGAGCATCACGGTGGTAGCGATCGGGCCACCGATCAGGACGGGAGCGACGAAGATCAGGGCACTGATCGCGACCAGGGCGGCCGAGCGACGAACCGGATCCTCGGCGAAAGGGTCGGCCAGGTCGCTCTGGCCCACCCCGGCCCGGCCCATCCCGGGCACCTGGCGGGGGCCGGCCGACCACGGCGATGGCGGGCGGGTTGGGGGCACAGACATTCCTCGGGGCCGGGAGACGCGAGGTGACATCAGACGGGAGTGGGCGGCGCGGCCCGGTGACGGCGGGTCAAACCGCCATCGGCACTATAGGCGGGTCAGCCGGTCGGGGCAACAGCCCCAACCCGTCCCGGTGACGCCAGGGCAACATCCGTGCCGGGTGCCGGTCACACGGTGGGGACATCGACCCCGACATCGCATGATCGCCCGGCCACCTTCACTCCCACTCGATCGTGGCGGGCGGCTTCGAGGAGATGTCGTAGACGACCCGGTTGATGCCCCGGACCTCGTTGACGATCCGGTTGCTGATCCGGGCCAGGACCTCATAGGGCAGGCGGGCCCAGTCGGCCGTCATCGCGTCCTGGCTGACGATGGCACGGACCGCGCAGACCCGGGCGTAGGTCCGGTGATCGCCCATCACCCCGGTCGAGTTGACCGGCAGGAGAACGGCAAAATACTGCCAGACATCACCCGCCAGGCCGGCCCCCTCAATTTCCTCCCGGACGATCGCATCGGCCCGCCGCAGCAAGTCCAGGTCTGGCGCGGTGACTTCCCCCAAGATGCGCACGGCCAGGCCGGGACCGGGAAAAGGCTGCCGCTCGACGATCTCGTCCGGCAGGCCGAGCGAGCGGCCGACCGAGCGGACCTCGTCCTTGAACAGGAACTTCAGAGGTTCGACGAGTTGAAACGTCATGTCGTCCGGCAGTCCCCCGACGTTGTGGTGGGTCTTGATCTTGGCGGCGGCCTTGGTGTCCTTGGTGGTGCTCTCGATCACGTCCGGGTAGAGGGTGCCTTGGGCTAGGAAGTCGAACGGACCGGCCCTCGCGGCCTCCGCCTCGAAGACCCGGACGAAGGCCTCCCCGATCCGGCGTCGCTTCTCCTCGGGGTCGGTGACACCAGCCAGACGGTCGAGGAAGCGCTCGGTCGCGTCGACCGCGACCAGGGGCATCCCGAAATGGCGGGCGAACACGGTCCGGACCAGATCGGCCTCCCCGAGCCGCAGCAGGCCGTTATCGACGAAGACCGGGGTCAGGCGGTCACCGATGGCCCGGTGGATCAGGGCCGCCGCGACGGACGAGTCCACCCCGCCGCTGAGGCCGAGCAGGACCCGGCCCTCCCCGACGCGCTCCCGGATGTCGCGGATCGCCGCCTCGATGAAGGTCTCGGCCGACCAATCGGTCGAGCAACCGCAGATCTCGACCAGGAAGTTGCGTAGCAGTTCGCCGCCCCGGGGGGTGTGAGCCACCTCAGGATGGAACTGGAGCCCGACGACGGCGCCGCGGCCCATCGCGGCGACCGGGGAGTTGGCCGACCGGGCCAGGACATCGAAGCCCGGCGGCGGCGTGGCGATGTGGTCGCCATGGCTCATCCAGACATCGAGTGACGTGGGCATGCCGGCGAAGAGTGGCGCGTTCCCGGCCGAGACCTCGATGGTGGCCGGGCCATATTCGCGGTGCGCGGCCGGGGCGACCTTGCCACCGTGGGCCAGGGCGAGGAGTTGCATCCCGTAGCAGATGCCGAGGACGGGTAACCCCTCGGCCAACACCCAATCCGGCAGGGTCGGCGCGCCCTCGTCATAGACGCTGGCGGGGCCGCCGGAGAGGATCACGCCCTTGGGATGGAGGGCGGCGATGCCGGCCCACGGGGCGTCGTGGGGGACCAATTCGCAGTAGACCCCACACTCCCGGACCCTGCGGGTAATGAGTTGACTGTACTGCGAGCCGAAGTCCAGGACGACCACGGCATCGACGGTCGCCTGACCATCGCCGGAGCCAACATGGGCCAAGAGGTGGGCAGCCTCGGCCACGGGCGGCTCGGCGACGGGCGCCTGCCCCTCGGTCAGGTCGATCACCGGCGGTATGGTGCCCGGGGCGGCCGAGGACGGTGCGTCGCCCGGTCGGCCGGTGGGAGGCACGGTGGGCCGGGATCGGGAGTCGGTGCTCACGGTGGATGCTCCCTGCGCGGGCGGTCGGCCCAGGTCGTCCGGCTCGCTACCGGGGCGTTCCGTCGCGTCATCGCGACCTCGCCCATTCTACCCGCTCGGTGCGCCCGGCCCCGGCGACATCGGCCGCGGAGCGCCCCGCGACGTCGGCGGCGCCGGGGTCATCGCCGGCACCGCTGGCACCGCCGATCGTCGTGTCGACCCAGTCAGACCCACCATCGCGCCCTGCCCCGGCCGATCGCTCATCGTCACCTTCCTCGATATCGACATCCTCTGTCGCCCCGGGGCCGAGGTAGACGTAGGAGCGGTCGAACGACCAGTCGTGGATGGTCTCGATCTCGACCTCCAGGCGAGGCCGGAGGGGGTCGATCCGCTTCGTGAGATGGAGGTCGACCACGCCCCGGTCATCGACGCCGAGGGCCCGGCCGAGGGCATCGAGGGCGATCTTGAGCCCGCCGTCGAGGTCGCGGCGCATGGGTGTCTCAAAGTAAAACGTGAGGTAGACCCCGAGCAGGGCGCCCCGCAATCCGTCTTCGGCGGTCTGGGGGAGGGTGCCGTCCCGCCGCGCCCGCTCGACCACCCGCTCCACCTCGCGATGGAACCGCCGGGCCGGGGCGCTGAGGACCCGGCGCCTCCCGACCGTGGCGTACTGGTGGTTGACGCTGGGCGGCATCGGCAACGTCAGGGCCAGCGTCACCGGCCGCGGCGCGTGACGCGACTGGGACATCGTCGACTCTCCCTCCGCCAGTGTCCGTACGCCCGGGACGTTCGCATAGTCTATACGCGAACGGACACCTCGGCAATGGAAAACGCCGCGAACGGACGCGACTATCTCTTTCGTCCGGCCCACGGGGATACGGTATCCTGGCATCTCCCGGCGAGACGGTGGAGCGCGAGACGGTCGTCTCGCCGGGGCACGGTCATCTGAAATGGTCACCTGAAGAGGGAGAGAGGACCGGAGATGGGAGCGATCCTGGGCCGGATGTTCGACCACCACATCTGGGCAAACCTGCGCCTGATCGACGCCTGTGACGGCGTCGAGGACCGCGTGCTCGACGCCACGCTGCCGGGCATGGTCGGGTCGATCCGGGAGATGTGGGTCCATATCGTGATCAATGACCAGCACTACCTCTCGTCGCTGACCCAATCGCCACCATCGCCCCCGATCACGAGCGGAGCGGGATTCCCCGGCTTCGGCGCGATCCGCGAGGCCCTGACGACGAGTGGCGAGGCGCTGGGGAGGATCGCCGTCCGACTGACAGCGGACGAGCCGGTCACCGGGATTCACGAAGGGGAACCGTTCTCGATCCCGAGTTCGGTCTTTCTGACCCAGGCGATCCACCACGCGACGGAACACCGGGCCGATATCAAGGCCGTCCTCACGAGTCAGGGCATCGAGCCCCCGGTCATCGATATGTGGACGTTCACCGGCCTATGAGTTGCCCGTTCCCGACCACTCGAGACCCAGATCAGACGTTCCCGGCGACGAGCCCCGCCCGGCGCCCGGACCACGTATCCCGACGGGATCGCGCCGGTGCGGAAGCGCCCCTCCCATGGTGATCCCTTCACCGCCCGGCATCACCTTCGAATCACCGGACGATGCGACCGAGACCGGGATGGTTCCCGCGCGACCGCGTCATCTCGGTGCGGCCGCGTCGTCCCCGCTCGTCGCGCCCGTGCGCCTCGCCGTCCTCCTGTCGGGGACCGGCCGCTCCCTCGCCAACCTGCTGGCGGTGATCGGGCGGGGAGACCTCGATGCCCAGATCGTGGCGGTGGTGAGTTCGGTCGCGGGCGCCGGGGGGCTCACCATCGCCCGCGAGGCAAGGATCCCGGCGACGACAGTGTCTCGCCGGGCGTTTCGGGACGACGCTGCCTACAGCGAGGCGATCTTCCGGGCGATCACGCCGGCCCGGCCGTCGCTCTTGGTGCTGGCCGGGTTCCTCCGCAAGCTGGTCGTGCCGGAGGCGTTGGCCGGGCGCATCCTCAACATCCACCCGGCCCTGTTGCCGGAGGCGGCCTACGCGGCGGGGCGAGGATTCTATGGGGACCGGGTCCACGCCGCGGTCCTGGCCCACGGCGCGACGGAGTCGGGGGCGACGGTCCACGTCGTCGACAACGGGTACGACACCGGGCCCGTCGTCCTGCGGGCCCGCGTCCCGGTCGAGCCGGGGGACACGGCCGTGACCCTGGGGGCGCGAGTCTTCGCCGTCGAGTGTGCCCTCTACCCCGAGGCGATCCGCCGGGTCGCCGCCTCCCTGCCCCAGGCGGATCCCGAGGACGATCCGTGGGCCGCCTGGTCCTGAGTCGTCCCCCGGGGCGCCGTCCCCGACGAGGCGGTCGTTTCCGCTCTGGCGTCGCCAGGATGGAGGGTTCCGGCGGGCCGGCGACGACGTGGGCGCTCCTTCCCCGGCGCCGGCGAGTCAGCCGCCATCACCCTCGTGGCCGGGATGGCAAACGTCACCGGTCCGTCGTCGTCCGGCTCCCCTCGCGGGGGATCGCCGACTTCAAGGAGCGGAAGACCCCGGTGCCGAGGGCGATCGTCGCCAGCTCGGCCGGTGCGGCCAGGTAGTAGCCGCGGGTACCGCCGTCGAGGAACTGGAGGGCCCCGGTGACCGTGCGGTCTAGCTTCTGGTCGGGCGTCAGGCCGAGGGCGAAGCGGGTGAACGGCAAGCAGGGTGTGGCGGCCATGACGCATGGCAGACGAAGGCGGCGCCCGTTGGTGGCGAGGATGATGACCCCGTTCCCGATGTCGGCCAGCGAGACGGGGTGGTCCGTCTCGACGACGATGTTTTCCCCGGCGATGCCGTCGATCACATGCTCGCCAAACCGGTCCCGCATCAGGGCGTAGTGGCTGGTGAAGCCGATCGAGATGGCGTTGGTTCCCCGGCATTTCGTTTGAGGGTGGGCCGGGTGGTGGACATCGGCGAAGGTCGCTTCCCCATCCCGGCCGACGACACCCTGGCCATCGAAGTCCAGCGTCGGAACCGCCCGCAGCGCGACGGGATCGTACCGTTCAGCCCGGCCCACACCGGTGGGTACCTTCAGGCTCGCGGTCTGGACCTGGAGCCGGACGACCCGGCCGATGTTGATCAGCGTCGTGTCGCCCTCGTCCCCGGCCACGGTGTGATCCTCCCCCGCTCCCCGCGTCATTCATCCGACCTCGCGTCGTCGCCGGCCACCCCCGGTCAGGCCGTAGTTCGCGCGGGCCAGACGCTGGAGGCTACCACGTTCCCAGCGGGCATCCCCGTTCCTAGAAAGGACGGGGCGACGAAAGGGCGGGGCGACCGACGCGATCGTCAAGAGTCGCGATCGGCCGGTTCCCGGGGCGCTGTCGCCCCCGTGGCCCGGATCCCGGGTGTGGCGTGGTGCCCCGCGGGGCGGGTGACTGGCCCGGGACGTGCGAATCTCCTTCGAGCCGGGCAGCTCCGGGAGACTCCAGGATGGTCGGCGCGGCGAGTGCTGTTCCGAGGGAGATCCCGGGTGGCGGGAAACCGCCCGATTATTGCGCACCGGGGACCGAGGAGGATACCGTCGATGGCCCCACCCCCACCACGGCTGACGCTGATCTTCGACGGCACCTGAGGGTTCTGCACCCGGTCGGTGCGCTGGGTGACCGCGCTCGACCGCCACCACCGCGTGACGGTGGTTCCCGCCCAAGCCCCGGGGGTCCACGAACGGTATGGACTGAGCCGGGCCGACACCGACGGGGCCGCCTGGGGAATCACCCCGGACGGGGAGAAGCACCGGGGCGCGGGGGCGATCCAGATGACGCTCTCGGTCGCCCTGGGCACCTCGCTGCCCCACGCGATCTACCGTCTCCCGGTGCTGCGCCAGGTCCAGGACGGCGTCTACGCCCTCGTGGCCCGGACCCGGAATCGCTTGCCCGGGGACACGCCCTACTGCGAGCGACACCCGGAAGCGTGCGGCGACGCGGCCTGATCGTCGCGCCGGCACTGCCCTGGATCGACGGACGTCCACCATGGCCATCGATCGTCCGGGCGCATGACGACCCCAACCGGTCGTTCGGCCCGACCCCACCCCGCTCGTCCGAGCCATCTCGCGATTATCCCGATGGTCTCGTCCCCGTCTGACGATCGTGTTGAGCGCCCACTCAAGGCCCGGGGCCGACCCATGACGCCGGACCACTTAGAGCCCGTCCTCACGCCCGAGGATCGCCTGCCAATCTGCCCGACGAGGTTC
>JBBJOE010000012.1:0-23206 GCA_037721765.1 Thermomicrobiales bacterium | reverse complement strand
GACCCGTCCCCGGTGGCGGTGATACCCACGGGGCCGTCCACCGCGATGCCGTTAATCACCGTGATGCTCTCGATGAGGGTGCCCTCGGTGTCGTAGACCTCGACGCTGCCGCTGTCCTTCGAGGTCAGGTAGAGGTTCCCGTCCGGGCCGAACGCCATGTACGGCTCGAAGTAGCCGGACCCGCTCCACGCCTCGACGGGCCAGTTGGTGACCGGGGTCCCGTCGGTCTGGAAGACCGAGACCCGGCCGTTGTCCGAGTCGGCGACGTAGAGCAGCCCGTCCGGGCCGATGGCGATGCCGACCGGTTCCCGCAGGCGTCCCGGCTCGGTCCCGTAGCCGCCGATCGCCCGGCGGAAGGTGCCATCCAGGCCGAAGACCTGGACGCGCTCGTTGCCGGTATCGACGACGTAGATCTCGTCCTCGTAGACCACCACGTCACGGGGTCCGTAGAACAGGCCCGGGGAATCGTTCAAGCGAGCCGGATCGTCGCCGGTGTCGGTCTGCTGACCCGGTTGACCGATCTCCCTGGCGATGGTGCCGTCCGGACCGATGCCGATGACGCGGTGGCTCCAGGTATCGGCGACGAAGACCAGGCCGTCCGGAGAGACGGCGATCCCGGCCGGTCCGGAGACCGTGCCCGCCGCGTTGGTGAACGACCCCAGCTGGATCGAACTGCCCGCCTCGACGTCTCCCCAGGAGCCGATGTAGGTCCCCGAGGCGTCGTACCGGTCGATCTCCAGATTGCCGGAGTCCACCAGGTAGGTCGTCCCGTTGGCCGGGTCGACCGCGATCCCGCGGGGCGAGCTGAACTGGCCCCTGCCGGACCCGGGACCGACCCGGTCGAGTAGGGCGAAGGGCCCGCTGTTCGGGAAGAGCCGCCGCGAGATGTCCTGGTTGAAGGCGACCTGGACGGTCTGGGCGTCCGGCTCCACGGTCCCGTCACGATAGAGGAGGAAGTTGACCCCGTCCCACCACCGTGTCGGCTGGACCGCCGACGCGGCGATCGACCCGAGGTCGGGCGTGGTGAACGCGGCCGGGACCCGGTTCAGGTAGGGATAGGAGCGGGGGGTGTAGCCCGCCTCGGCGGTGCCGGTGTCCTCCGGCGCCAAGACCACCTCGGCACCGACCGTCGCGGCCTGGCCGGAGGCGGTCACGGTGACGTCGGTGAACTCCCGGAAGTACCAGCGATACGGCCACTCGACGCGCTCGTCGATCGCGACGCTCATGCCATAGGTGCCGAGCGGGTCGGCGACCGATGTCCGGTCGACGCTGACGTCCCGGGAGAGGCGCCGCATCCGGGCCACGAGCGGCTCGATGCCG
Source organism: Thermomicrobiales bacterium (assembly GCA_037721765.1). Classification (GTDB taxonomy): domain Bacteria; phylum Chloroflexota; class Chloroflexia; order Thermomicrobiales; family UBA6265; genus JACCVE01. Next base: position 21,886 of record JBBJOE010000012.1, on the reverse strand, counting down.
GTCGTGGCGGTCTGCTGGGCGATGGGTTCGACGCCCTCGTCGGCCCGGAAGAAGCTCAGGGTGAATGCCGTCCGGACGGAATAGAGTCCGAGGACGACCAGGAGGACCGCGAGCAGCACCGAACCCGGGAAGCGGGGGCGCGTCTCGACCGGGGAGCCGAAGGCGGCGAGGTAGCCCGCCGCGAGCGACCCACCGAAGACCACCACGCCCACCAAGATGGCCTGGATCGTCAGCGAGCCCTTATCGGCGACCAGGGCCGAATCGCCCGTGGTCCGGCCGATCAGGATCGCGAAGGCGACCAGGCCGATCACCGCGCCGAGCCCGGCGAAGAGGAGCGCGTTGGCCCGGGCCCGTTGGTTGAAAGCGGCGGCCACGCGGCGGATCACCAGCCCGAGACCGATGCCTCCCAGCAGCGCGGCCGGCGTGGCGACGTGGACCGTGTGCTCGGGCAACCGGCCGCCGCTGAAGGAGAAGAGGACCAACGCGGCCAATGCCCACCAGGCGAAGAAGGTCCAGTCCAGGCTCGGGCCGGTCATCTCCCGCCCGGCGGGACCGTACTCGGACGCGGACACCGGCGTGGTCCCCGGCCGGAGCGAGGCGGCCACGATCGCGAAGACGACGGCGACGATCTCGTAGAGCAGGATCGCGATCAGGAAGAATTGGATCGGGGTGGATGTCGAGTCGGTGAAGAGCAGCCGGACCCAATCCCCGATGGTCGAGGTCAGGCCGGAGATCGCCGTGAGGTCGCTGAACAGGCGGGTGAAGAGGACGATCGAGGTCAGGATCAAGGTCGCGTAGGTCCCGGCTAGGGCGCCCGGGGACCGGACTACGGCCCGGACGGCGTCGCGGATCGCGCTCGGCTGGTCTTTGGGCCCAGAGGATGCCGCGGCGGCCATCGCCACCGCGAGGCAGACGAGGACGGAGATGGCGGCCGGTCCGGAGGCGATCATCGCCGCGATAAGGATTCCGGCAATCGCCGCGCCGCGCCGGATTGCCCCCTCGCCCGTCCCTGGCAATCCGGTGCGCAACACGGTGACGACCAGGCCCAGGGCCAAGGTGGCGATCAGGATATCTGGTCCGACGACGCGGGAGGCATAGACGACCACCGGCGAGAACGCGAGCAGTGCGGCCGCCGCGAACGCGGCGGTCCGGCCGATGAACGGCCGCAGGCCGATCGCCAGGGGCACCATCGCCACGCCGACCAGCGCTGGCATGAGACGGGCGATCGCGTCCGTCACGCCGAAGAGGAAGAACCCGAGGGCCTGGAGCAGGAGCGGCAGCGGGCCGACCGTCGGCAGCGATTCTCCGGCCCGGAGGGGGGTCCCCTCGACCAATGCGAACCCGAAGAACGACCGCCGCGCCTCCTCCACGTCGAGGGCGTAGGTGTCCAGGGCGGCCAACCGGATCGCCATGGCCGACACGATCACCGTCGCCCAGGCGAGTATCCAGGGGGAAACCCGGGTGAGGTCGAGGCCGCGGTCGAGGGGCGTCTCGGCGCGCCGCACGGTTCGGCCCGGTCCGTCGACCACGGGAATGGGGGAGACGGTGACCGGCGATGTCGGGGGATACGTTGACGATTCCACGGGCGAGGTGCCTCCGCTGCTTCGTGTCGGTCGCCCGGCGGGCGCGACGGTCATCTCTGTCCGGACTCGACCCCACTCGGACGTCTCAGGTCCTGGGACCGGTCCAGATTCGGTCGGACTCAATACCGGATCGTGTTGTAGAGCGGGATGAGATCGTTACGGACGTAGACGGTGTAGCCGAAGTTGATGGTCGATTGCGGCATCTCCCGGTACATCACCAGACGCCACAACCGTTGTTGGCCGGCGGGATCGGCCTGCGTCCAGACGCTGCTGGCGATCGAACCCAGGACCAGGCGGGCGATCGTGAGCGGATTCTCACCCTCCAGGGATTTGTTCAGCGCCGAGCGGCCGACGGGGATCTCCGGCGCGATCGCGAAGTCGCGGTAGACCGATCCCTCCGGTTCGTGCCAGCGCATCACGTAGGCCTGGGCGGTGTACCCGTCCATCTGGTTCTGGACATCGTCGAGATTGTCGTTGGAGACGAGCAGCACCTCGGCGCCCTCGGGCGGGGCATCGAGAGAACCGCCGAAGAACCGGCGATCGTCGAAGTCGCGGAGGTACCAGTTGAACGGCCAGGAGGTGTCGTCGTCATACCAGACATCGATGCTCAGGTCGCCATAGAGTTCATTCGACAGGAGGCCGAGTTCCCCGACGACCCGGGTCACGTCCGGGGTCGACGTGTTGTAGATCAGGGTGTCGCGGGCCACGTCGCCCTCGCGCATGGAGACTCGCCAGCCGGCGTGGATCTGGACGATCAGCAGGCCGATCGCCAGGGCGGCGATGACCGGTCGGCCCGCGTTGCGGATCCCCCGGGAGTAGGCGACCGCCCCGACGAGCAGGACCGCGGCGACCGGGGGGATGGCCAGCATCCACCACTGGTCCAGAGCGCCCTGGCCGACCACGCGGACGATCTCGTCGTCGTCGGTCTCGGTGATCACCGGGTAGCTCATCCGGGCGGCCAGGATCATCCAGGAGCCCCCGGCGACCAGTAATGCGACCACCATGGTGACGCTGGTCCAGGAGAACCGGTCCGCTCCCGTCAGGCGGGCCTTGGCGATCCGCCGCTCGGCCACCTCGCCGAGGAGTCCGCCGGCCAATAGGGTCAGGGGAAGGGTGAAGTGGACGATCAGCCAGGGCATCTTTTCACCGGCATAGGAGAGGCCGGCGAACATGCCCAAGAACCAGATCGCCAGGAACAGGCGGAATCGCTGGCGGGGGTCGGCCGGGGCATCGGCCGGCCGCCGGGCGCCCCGGACGACGCGCCAGGCCGTCAGGCCGACGGCGGCGAGGCCGAAGGCGAGGGCCAGCAGTTCGTACTGGGGCGCGAGGATCAGGAAGTAGAACCACGGTTGCTCACCCCGCTGGACCTCCTGCTGGCCGAGCCAGTAGAGCAGGGTCCCATCGGTGGCGAAGGTCGCCGTCAGGAGCCCCCGCAGGTTGGTGAACATCGACGAGAAGAGGGGCACCGCGATCGCCAGTCCCGCCAGCAGGCCCCACTGGAGGCCCGGCCGATCCGCCCAGGCCGCCGCGACGCCGCGGGCGAACGAACCATCCGGCGCATCGTTCAGCATCGCCCCGACGTAGCCTTCCCCGGCGACCCGGCCCGGCCGGTTGGCCCGGACCGCCGCCGCCAGGGCGACCACCGCCGCGATCACCACGATCGCCAGCGTGATCACGGCCGGGTGCCGGACGAGGTCGATGTAGAACTGCTGTTGTTGATCCTGGGTCGGCTGTCCGGATCCGGTGTCAAGATTTTGCCAGGGGATCGCTGGGAATGGTCCACCGAAGCGGAGTGCGGCCAGTATCGCGGCGAGGCCGAGGCCGCCGACGGCAATGTGGGCGGCGAGGAGGCCCCGCATCGGTCCGAACAGAAGGGCGCCGTAGAGGAAACCCGCGAAGATCGCGACCAGGGCGAAGACGATCTCGTGGTTGGTGAACAGGAACCCGAGGCTGGCGCCGCCCAGGATCAACCACGCGCGCCGGGGTCGCTCGGCGTAGCGGACGATCGCGATGAACAGGAGCAGGCTGCCGACCACCGTGTACATGTCGTGGCGGATATAGCGGCTGTAGTAGAGGTACGACGGCGAGACGAGGAAGAGCCCAGACGTGAACAGCGCCCCCCAGCGGCCGAGGAAGTTCGGACCCCGCAGGAGCCAGGGCAATCCCACCAGGGCGACGCCGAACAGGGCAGGCATGAACCGGCTGGTGGCGTCGTTGTCCCCGAACAAGAAGTACATCAGGGCGTTGGCGTGGAACAGGAAGGGCCCGTGCATCAGTGGGTCGTGGACGTACCCGGACCCGTTGTAGAGGAGCCAGGAGTAGTAGGTGTGCAGGCTCTCGTCATGGTGCATGGCCCGGCTGCCCAGATCCCAGAATCGGGTCAGGGCCGCCACCAGCAGCAGCAGCAGGTACGTGCCCGATTCGACCGTCAGGCGGGGAGTCCCCGTCCCTCGGGCGACCGTCCGCTCCCTGCCCGCCATCCGGTACGCGGGTTCGGCGATCACGGCGTTCTTGTGGCCCACCGCCACGGGCGTCCCCGCCGGCGCGAGGGTGGATCGAAAGGTCATCGCCTGGCCAGTGACGTGTCCAGGTGCCAGTCCGACCACCGCGGCCCGCAGCGTGGCATCCCGGCGTCCGGGCCTGCGAGATCGCCGTCGCGCGTCGTCTTGTCGAGCCAAAGTCACCTCATCCATTCGTCGCCCCGGCGGCGCACCCGTCAGGTGTCGCCATGGCTCGACGCAGTCATCCACGTTTCCGATCGCCAAAACACGCCAATGCTACCATCCGCCGCCCCCGGCGACCGGTTCGATGCGGGCCCGGTTCACGGGCGGGCATCGCGAGCCGGCACATGGCCGTGAGTGGGAACGGAACGGGCGTGGCCTACTGGGTCGACCCGGCGGCAACGCCGGGTCGTGATTCGCTGGCCGCACGCCGTACACTTCGGAATGGCGGCGGGTCCGGGCCGCCGGCCGTCCGATTGGCCGCTCGACGCGCGGGGGAGGATCGACACATGGCTGGGGCGATGGACGCGGTAGACGCTGCCGGCGGAGACGGAGACGAGTCCGAGGAGATGACGGAACGACTCGGATTGGCCCGCGACATCGGCCAAGAGATCTCCGAGATCTTCGTCGAATACGTCAGGGGCTCGATCGGTTTCGACAACCTGACCTTCCTCACCTTCGAGGCGATCGAGAGCATCCACGCGGTCGCCAGTGGCGACTACGAGCTGGGCGAGTTCGATGAGGATGACGAGGACGGTGGCTACGAGATCGAGGAGGCCACCGCCGAGCAGGAAGAGCTGGCCCAGGAGCCGGCCCGCGACGCGGGATAGGGCGGGGGGTCGGAACCATCCGGCCGCCCCGTGGCCCGGGACCCCGGCATCACCCCCCGGCGGAGCCGATGACCATGACCAGCTCCAGCCATCATCTCCGGCGTGAGCAACGGACCTTTCTCCGGATCGCCGTCGCCCTGGCCGTCCTCGTGATCCTGGTCGCCACCCCGCTGATGCTCTCGGCGGAGTTCCGGTTGGCGACCGGCCATCGCCTCGGGTTGGTGCCGGATGATGCGGAGCGCCTCTTCGATCAGGGAGACCGAGTTGAACTGGTCGTCCTGGTCGAGGAGACGCCCAACCCCGTCTCGGGTCCGTCGCGAGAGTACACCGCCGCCTACGCCGCCGAGTGGCTCGGGGACCGGATACGACTCCATGACCTGGGGACGGGGCGCGAGCTGGACCTGCCGATCCGTCGGTACGACCTCATCAGTGGCGCGGCCGATGGTAGCGCCCTGTTGTTCGTCGACGAGCGGGCGGCCACCGGCCGGCAGGCCGTCCTCGTCACCCGGGCCACCGGCGAGGTCCGGGTCCTTGGTCCGGACGAGTGGGAACCGGCCATCCCCGGCCGGTGGGACGAGGAGATCTCGTTCGGCAACATCGGTTGTGGCGGCGTCTCGCCCGGCAAGGAACGGGTCGCCTGCATCGAGCACGGCGGGAGCCGCCTGGTGTTCGGGGACTGGGAATTGACCACGTACCCGTTCGGGCGCAGCGACCAGCGGGAATCCCTCTACCGGGGGCGGGGAAGCGATCCGGTCGTCGGCTGGTCCCCGGATGGCGAGACTCTCTACTTCCAGAATGAACTCGGCCTCTGGCGATCCCAAGCCGGCGGGAACTGATTCCCAGCCCTCGACCAGGACGCGTCACCCCCGGTCACGTCAGCCCGCGTGGCGAAAACCCGCCTCCCGCATCGTCAGGGGAAGGTCGTCCGAGAAGACGGCCGCCTCGACGACCGTGGCGACGACAAGGACGGAATCGCCCGCCTCATCGATTCGCATGACCCGACCGACGACGTAGCCGGACGAGGAGACCAAGGCCGGTGGCCCGTGACGCGTCGGCCTCGTCTCGACCCCCGGCAGGGCGAACTTGTCGCCCGCTCGCCGTGACGGTCGACCCAGCGCGCCAGCCAGCGCGTGCTGTCCGCTCCGGAACGGGCAGATCGTCAGCAGGCCGCTTTCCCGGATCAGCGAGAGAGTCGCGCTCTCCCGCTCGACCGACACCACGACCAGCGGCGGGTCAAATGACACCTGAGAGCACCAATTGGCCGTGAAGATGCCACGGCGGTCCCCGGACTCGCCGATCACGGCATAGAGCCCGTAGGTCCACTGGCGCAACGCCGCCCGGCGGTCCTCGACCAGGACGTCCGTTGACGACGGTGGTTCCACTGGCAGATCGTCCACGTTCACGGTCCTCCCGACATCCATTCTTGGGCAGCCAGCACAGTGTTCCCGCGCTTAGAGTGTTGGTTGTTCAGGTGGCACAACCGGCCCCCCCGGATTCGGCAGGGTCGCACGTTTCCACGGCGACCGTTCTCTCCGTAGACTCACGGCATGGCTGGCAATCCGCCGGCACCGGGCCAAGCGGAGGGGGAGCACGGTGGAGATCAATTATGGCGACACGGCATGGGTGCTGATGTCGGCCGCCCTGGTGATGTTGATGACCCCCGCCCTGGGGTTCTTCTACGGGGGGTTAGTTCGCCGGGGAAACGTCCTCGCGACCGTCATGCACAGCTTCACGATCCTGGCGATCATGAGCGTCGTCTGGGTCCTCTGGGGGTATTCGCTCGCGTTTGGGCCGGACCGCGGCGGCATCATCGGCAGCCTCGACTGGTTCGCCCTCCGCAACGTCGGCCAACTTCCGAACGGGGACTACTCGGCGACCATCCCGCACCTGGCGTTCATGATGTTCCAGGGGATGTTCGCGATCATCACCCCGGCCCTGATCACCGGCGCCTTCGCCGAGCGGTTCAAGTTCAAGGCCCTGGTGGTCTTCACCCTGGTCTGGTCGACCCTGGTCTACGCGCCGGTCGCCCATTGGGTCTGGGGCGTCGGGGGCTGGCTGCGCGACTATGGCGCGCTGGACTTCGCCGGTGGCACCGTGGTCCACATCACCTCGGGCGTCTCGGCCCTGGTGGCGGCGGCGATGCTCGGCAAGCGGACCGGGTTTGGGACCGAGAAGATGGACCCGCACAACATGACCCTGACGGTGCTGGGCGCCGGGCTGCTCTGGTTCGGCTGGTTCGGCTTCAACGCCGGCAGCGCCCTCAGCGCCAATGGGCTGGCCGCCCACGCCTTCGTCGTCACCAATACCGCCGCCGCCATGGGCGCCCTGAGCTGGGTCGCGGTGACCTGGCTGCGCGATGGCCGCCCGAGCGTGCTCGGCGCCGCGGCGGGCGCGGTCGCCGGTCTGGTCGCGATCACCCCGGCCGCCGGGTACGTCAGCCCGAGCGCCTCGATCATCATCGGCTTCGGCGGCGGGGTCCTCTGCGCCTACGGCGTCGAGTTCATCAAACATCGCGTCCGGGTCGATGACGCGCTCGACGTATTCGCGGTCCACGGCATCGGCGGAATCTGGGGCGCGCTGGCGACCGGCCTGTTCGCCGACACCTCGATCAACGCCGCCGGCTTCGACGGCCTGTTCTACGGCAACCCCGAGCAGGTGATCAAGCAACTGGTCGCCATCGCCGTGGTCGGCGGATTCGCCGCCGGGATGAGCTTCGTGATCCTGAGTGTGATCAAGGCCACGATCGGCCTGCGGGTCGGGGAGGCCGAGGAGGCGGCGGGTCTCGACGCCACCACCCACGGCGAGTTCGGGTATCAACTCTGACGACCCGCGACGATTCGGCAATCGAGATTGGGCGTTGCGACGGCCGACGCCTGGCACGACAGGATGGAGACGCTGCAGGATGGAATACATTGCCCTGGCCCTGTTCGCGCTCGTGATGATCGCCATGGTCTTGCCGACAAGGCGGGTCTCGGTACCCGTCGCGCCAACGAGCACGGCAACCACCACGTCGATGCCGACCGCGGCCCCGGTCAGCCCGGCGGCGGGTTAGGCTCGCCCAGAATCCGGGTCCGGGCCACCCATGGGCAGTGGAGCGGTGTGATGCGGAACGCCATGGCCGGTAAGCCATGGCGTTCCCCGTGCGACGGCCACCCCCGGAGGAGAGCGTATCAGGTGCCGTCCTTTGGGGATGCCGAGGGTGCGTGACCACAGGGTGACCGCCGGACGATCGAACGCTCGTCTGCCGTGAACCGGACGTTCCCCGGTCTCCAGTCTCGATACAACCGTCCTGTACCGGCCGCCCTGGTAACGTACGGCGACCCGCGCGCCATACGGCGCGGATCTTTGTGACAAATTTCACTACACTGTGGTTCGACACGCCGGTCGTCTCGCCCGGCGATGGGACGAGGGGGCGGGAATCCGGCTCTGGTGCCGGATCTGGATCCATGCTTCCAAACCGCTCGCCCTGGACGATGACTCACGAAGGACGACTGTCACGACGCGCATCACTACGCCGCCAACGGATCCCGTTGACCGGACCCTGACCATTCCACCTGCTCGATCGACGGGACCGGCGATGGATGCCCATTCCCGACACACCGGCGATCACGCCCCGGCCAGTCGAACTGGCCGCATGGGACCGTCCAGTTCTTCCGCGATCCCGGGGGTATCTCGATGACGACCCTGTTGAGTTGGTTATTGACCGCGCAATCTGCCGGGGCGACGGCACTCGCCCTGGCGCTGGCGGTGATGGTCGCCAGGGTCGCCCCGGTGCCATTTCTCCGCTCGCGACGGGACGCCGTCACGCTGCACACCTATCTGGTCTCGACCCCATATCGCATCCGGCGTCAGCGGATGCCCCTGGTGGTCCTGGCCCTCGTCGCCGTGGGGGAGGTGGGCCTCGGCGTCGTGCCATCGTGGGAGTTGGTGGTGGCGCTGCTAACGGCGGTAGTGATCCTGGTCGTGCCCGTCCGCTGCGTGCTCTCGACGGAGGGCGTTCGGATCGGCTGGCTCCCCGTCCGGCGGTGGACCGAGTTCGGTGGGCTCCGCGTTCGCCGGGGCACCATCCACCTCCAACCGATCTCCGGTTCGAGTGGCTTCGAGTTCCCGCTGCGGGGCCGGTTCGAGGACGGCGACCTCGTAGCCGAGGTCCGGGGCATGATTACCCGGGCCTACAAGGGGGCTGCCATGGGTGATCACACCCCCGAGGCGCAAACGTCCGGTGACTCCGTCGAGGATGCCAGCTATGTCGCGCTCGTGATCGCGCACTGACCGGCCGATGGTGGGTCGCTGACCCGTCGCTTCCCGGCCGCTGAACCACTGGGCGTGTCACGGTCGCCGGGAATGGTCAGCGCGTCTCCGTCCCCCATGATGTCCCGTTCCCCCGGGTTCCGTTATAGTGGCGCGCGTCGGGGAGGATGGCACGGATGCGCAAACCAGAGCCGGACGGGATCGGCCGGCTTCGGGTGCCGCTGATCGTCCTGATGACCACGTTGGTCCTCGGGTCGCTGGGCTACGTGTTGATCGAGGGATGGTCGGTCGCGGACGCCCTGTTCATGTCCGTGACGACGGTGACCACCGTCGGGTACGGGGAGATCCACCCGCTCTCGACGGCGGGACGGATGTTCAGCATCTTCCTGATCGTCACCGGCGTCGGGTCCATCTCCTACGTCCTGACCAGTCTCGCCGCGACCCTGTTCGAGGGCTACGCCAACCAGCGATGGGAGCGCCGCCGGATGTCTCACCGTGTCGCCCACCTGGCCGACCACCACATCATCTGCGGGTACGGCCGGGTCGGGCGCGAGATTGCCGCCCAACTTCGCCGGGAGCGGTGCGCCTGCCTCGTCGTCGACATCTCGGAGGTGGCCCTCGGCCGCGCCACGAAGGACGGGTTCCCCGTCGTCGAGGGGAACGCCAGCGAGGACGACACGCTGCGACGGGCGGGCATCATCCGCGCCCGCGGGCTGATCACGGCCGTGGCGACCGACGCCGAGAACATCTTCATCACCCTGTCAGCCCGGGCATTGAAGGCCGGGATGCCGATCGTCGCCCGGGCCAACTTCGAGGACGCGGTTTCCAAACTGCGCCGGGCGGGCGCGACCCAGGTCGTCTCTCCCTACGCCATGGCCGGGCAGCAGATGGCTCGTCTGGCGGCCCGGCCGACGACGGTCGGGTTCGTGGAACGCTTGCTCGAAGGCAGCCAGGGTGAGCTGATGCTGGAGGAGATCCACGTCGCCCCGGGCTCGCCGATCTCGGGGACCACCATCGGCGACGTTCGCCAGCGCCACGCCGGTGCGGCGGTGATCCTGGCCGTCCAGCGCGGCGGACACCTGTTCTCGCCACCGGCGGCGGACCTGCGGATCGACGCCCTCGATACCCTGGCGGTGGTCGGCAGCGACCGGGACCTGAACACGTTGGCGATCGCCTGCCAATCGCGGTCCGAGCCCGTGGCGGTCCCGAACCCTGTCCAGACCCGAGACGGGCAGGTGGCCACCGCACCGTGAGTACGGCGGGTTCGGGGCCCGGCCCGCCGGCGCGACCACCGGCCGCGACGTCGAAGCGAGCTCGCCACGAGCGTGAGAACGCCGGGATCCGGGTGATCGGAGCCAACCGGAGGGCACGGGACCCTCCCATCGGCACACGGGTGGACGGGCGATTGATGCGGTGGGCAGGAGAGGGGTGAGCCGTCGCGGGGGCTCGCCGGTCTCCCGATGCCCCGATCTCCACCTGTCGCGTCAGCACGCCGCGGCACGTCCCGCGGTGGCGATCCGGCACCCCATGACGGTCGGTTCAGTAGTAGCCCGGGCCTGGGCCGGAGTAGGGCGTCGCGGTCGGGGCGAGCGACATTCCCGTCCGGCGCCGGACCGCCAGCAGCACCGCCCCGAGGCCGATCACCGCCGTCAACGCCGCGATGAGGAAGCCGATGCCCGGGAGGGGCAGGAACCGCAGTGCCCCGAGGATCACGACGCCGAGGGCCATCGCCAGCAGGTTATAGCCGCGTCCCTGGTCACCCCAGGAGTCCGGGAGGATGAACCGCCCGATGGCCGTCCCGACGAAGATCTCGCTCAAGAACAGGATGGAGAAATAGACGAAGAGCAAGATCAGGCCGATGGGTAGGCCGATGAGCGTGATCATCAGGATGATCGAGACGATCGGGATGACGATGAACATCCCAATCCCGAGGAGTAGCGAGGGTCCGAGGCGCCTCCGGACACTCTCGGCCGCGCCCCGGACGGCCCTCGGCAACAGGAGGACCAGGACCAACCCGCTGAACAAGGCGACGACCAATCGGACCCATTGCCATCCCTGGCTCGAGATCGAGACGGACGCCACCCGCGACGCCCCCGCCACGGGTTCGTCCCGCTCGGTCGCGCCGGTCACGATGGCGAGGGGATCGACATCAGCTTCGTCCGGACTCGTGTAGCGCAGGTCGCGGGCGAGCCTAGCGCCGGGGCCGAGCGTCAGGTCGGCCGCGTTGATGTCCGTGTCGCCCCCGATCTCCCCGTCCAGCAGCGCCTCGTTCGCGTTCCCCCGCACGTCGCCGCCGACGGACCCGCGTACCGTCAGCGTGCCGGCGGAGACGATCAGGTCCCCGGTCACCGTGGCGCCGTCTTCAATCATCACCTCTGACCCGGCGGCCAGCACGTCACCCTCGATCCGGCCGCTGATGCGGATCTCCCTGCCCGCCAAACGGGCCGCGTGGCCGACCGATCCCGTCACCACGATCGACTCCCCGGCGGCCATCAGGCTCCGCTCGACGGTGCCGTCCACGATCAGGTCCTGGCTGAGGACGATGGCGTCCCCCGTGACCGTGCCGGCGATGACGGCGTCGGCGCCAGTCATGTAGAGGTCGTCGTCCACGGTGCGGCTCGCCGCGACGCGGGCATCGTCGCCGGAGACGAACTCGGCCCCCCGGGCCGGGAATACGGCCGCCACGGCCAGGAACAGCGCGGACAAGGCGAGGATCGCCATCACCGGCCACCGTCGCCGGAATCCACGTCCTCCCGGAATGGCGGTCGGGAGGCGGCCCGTGCCGATCGACAGGCGGGGGGAGCGTGAGCGTCGCATCGTCATCCTCCGAGGAGAGTCAAGAGCCCAGCGCACCGATTCCATCGCGTTACGACAGCGTCCATCAAAGGGCGGTCGACCACGACGGACGAAGGGCGGGCCCATGCCGGGCCATACCCAGTCATCGCCGCGCGATCGTCGTCGCCCCTTCCATCTGTCAAGTCCCGCGTGGTCGCTAGATTACCAAATCGGCCGGGGGATGTCGGCGGTCGATACCGCTTCCCGGAGACGCAGCACGGCCAGGTCCTTTTGCTTCGCCTCGAGCATCACATCGTACCGGGCAGCCCCTGTCGCGGTCCGGATCGCGATGAAGTCCTCGGGATCGATCCAGTCGTCGTGCTGACCCGCCTTGGGCGCGGCGGTCCGTGCCGTCTTCTCCCCGGTCGCGGCGACCCGCCGGGTCACCGTCCGGTCGGCCAGGCGCTGGCTGGAGTAGTGGATCTTGGGGCGTTGCCCGGCCGGCCACGTCGCCAGGCAACGCAGGCACGCCTCGGCGGGGTCGATCCGGTCGGGGTCGTTGACGCGGTGGTGGAGGATGTCGAAGACGATCGGGATGCCACATCGCTCGTGGATCGCCAGCACGTCGGGGACGGGCCAGGACGTCTCGTCGTTCTCCAGGATTAGGCGGGCCCGGGTGGCATCTGGCAGCGCCTCGTACCGGGCCACGAAGCGGTCGGCGGCCGCGGCCCGGTCGCCGTAAACGCCGCCGACGTGGGTGACCACCCTGCACTCGGGCCCCATCCCCATCCGGTCCAGCAGGGCGGCTTGGACATCGAAGTCGCGTAGCGAGGCGGCCGCGACCCGCTCGACGGGAGAGTTGAGGACGATGTACTGGGACGGGTGGAGCGAGAGCCGGATGTCCAGGGCGCGCGCCTTGGCCCCGAAGGCCGCCAACTCGCCGGCGCACTCGTCGAGCTGGGCATGGAACCGCGGCAGATCGGGGTGGGTAGCGTAGGGAGCCACGTCGGACGACATCCGGTACATCCGGATCCCGGTCTCGGCCAGGTAGTCGAGGATGGCGTCCAGGTAGGCGAGGCTGACCCGCAGGTGGGGGTCGTTCTGCCACCGGCGGGCGTCGTTGGCCCTGAGCCCTTCCCTGCCGAGGACCTTGACGGCGAACCCGAGCCGATCGGCATCGGGCCGTCGGGTCGTGGCCGGGTGGGGCGACAGCTCGCCCTGGTCCGGGACCGGGAAAGGGGTGCTGGTCACCCGTCGACCACCGCGACGAGGTCGTCGCTCAACCGCGCCCAGCGGGGGAGGATGAAGCCCCACATCCGGGTCACCGTCCTGTTCGCGAAGACGGCCATGGCCAGATCGCGCTCCGGGTCGGCCCAGACCAAGGTTCCGGCCTGGCCGAAGTGGCAGAAGGTCGCGGGCGAAGTCGCCGTCCCGGTCCAGTGGTTCGACTTGGTTCCCTTCACCTCCCAACCGAGTCCCCAGGCGGCGTTGTCCCACCAGACCTTGCCGCTCTCGACGCCGCCGGGAACGCCCCCGGCTTGGTCGGTCGTCATCGCCGCGATCGACTCGGGGCTCAGCGGGTGGTTCGGGAAAGCGTCCTGGTCCGGCAGGAACGAGGCGGCGAACCGGAGCACGCCAGCCGGCGTGCCGAAGAGCCCGCCCCAGGGAATGGCCAAGTCTCGCCAATAGGGGCTGTTATAGCTCTCGTGACCGGTGCCGGGGTTGGCGGCGCCGGCGGTGTGGGCGAGGCGGTCGAGGTCCGCGCCGGCCGGTCGCGCGACGATCTCGTCGAGACCGAGCGGCGCGAGGACGCGCCGCCGGGTCATCTCCCAGAAGTCGTCCCTTGCCGCCGTCTCCGCCAGGCGGGCGAGCGCGGCATACCCGGCATTCGAGTATCGCAGGACCGCGTCCGGTCGCGACGCCAGGGGCAGGGCGACCAGCGTGTCGGTCAACGCGTCCAGGTCGGGCACGCCCGCGAGGCGCTCGTCCCGGGAGGCGACGTCCTCTGGCAAGCCGGAGAGGTGGCTGAGGAGGTGGCGGACGGTGACCGTCCCCCGCTCGCTGTCCGGATCGGCCGGGTCCTGGGACGATGTCTCACGAAAGGTGGGGAGGTACGACCCGGCCAAGAGGTCGAGGTCGATCGTGCCGTCGTCGACGAGCGACAGGACAGTGGCCGCCGCGATCGGCTTGGTGACCGAGGCGAGGGCGAACAGGGTATCTGAGGCGACGGGGACGCCGTCCCGGGATTGACCCGCCCGCCGCTCCGCCACGACCCGTCCCCCGTGCCAAACAGCCGCCGCGACCCCTGGCACCCCGCGCGGCGAGACCCACTCGTCCACCTGGGCCAACACCGCCCCAAACGCGTCGTCGTGCGCCGACATCCGTTCTTGCCCCCTCGGTCCTCGCCCATCCGGCGCCAGCGTGTCCCCGTGAGCGTCCCCGAGGTCTCGCTTGACCGGGTGGTGACGAACCCGTAGCCTACCGTGCCGGCTCGCGATCCCGGCCCGGTCACGCCGTCGGCCAGACCCGATCGCACGTCGCGCACCGTCGGGCGACGCCGGTGGCGTGGTCGCGGGCGTGACGTGTTGGCCGACGGTGGCCGGGCGGGCCCGGCGGCGTCGGACGAGGGGGAGAACCAGGTGAGCAACGACGTGGACGACGGGCAGGGGGCGACGATCGCGGTCGAGGTCGTCGCGGTCGCGGCGGAGATGGGTCGCCGGGCGGCCGGCATCATCGCGGCGACCGTGTCCGCGCGGCCCGAGTCGGTGCTGGCGGTGCCGACGGGGTCGACCCCGCTGCCGATGTTCGCCGAGGTGATCGCCCGGCGGGAGCGGGGCGAGATCGACCTGTCGCGAGTCCACCTCTTCTGCCTGGACGAGTATCTCGGGATGCCGCCCGAGCGGCCCAACAGCCTGACCGGCTGGCTGCTGGACGCCTTCATCGAACCGGCCGGGATCGCGCCCGACCGCCGTCACGTCATGCCTGCCACCGCCCCCGACCCGGAGGCCGCGGCCGCCGCATATGAGGCCGAACTGGCGGCATTGGGGGGATTGAACCTCGCGGTGGTGGGGTTGGGCCCGAACGGGCACGTGGCCTATAACGAACCCGGCACCGGGGGACCGGACAGCAGGACGCGGGTGATCGACCTCACGCCGGGCTCGATCGCCCAGGCGGCTGGCTATTGGCCCGGCGAGGATCCGGTCCCGGCCAAGGCGATGACGATGGGCCTGGGCACGCTCATCGGGGCCGGGCAGGTCGTCTTGATCGTCACCGGTGCCGCCAAGGCGGACATCCTCTTCGAGACGCTCCATGGCCCGGCCACCGACGCGGTGCCCGCGTCGTGGCTGCGGCTCGCCGGGGATCGACTGCTCGTCATCGCCGACAGGGACGCGGCCGCACGGTTGCCCAGCCAGGGGTAAGGTCGGAGCACTCTTGGGTGGTGGGGTAGCCGCGTGTGTCCCGGCGGTCGTGACGCCCGTTATCGCCGCGCCATCAGTCCGGTTGGGTAGGGTGCCCGACGATGGCCAGCGCGAAGCCGTCATGGCCCTTGACACCGACCGTCTGGATCGCCGTCGCGTCGATCGCCGGGTGAGAACCCAGATCCCCCAGCACCGCCCGCGAGCCCACGGTCGAGGGGTCAGTCGCCGCGTCGTCGATGATCGACCCGGCCCGGATGACGTTGTCGACGATGATCACCGTCCCGGGGCGACCCAGCGCCACGGCCCACTGGAGATAGGCCGGGTCGTTCGATTTGTCGGCATCGATGAAGACCAGATCGAACGGCCCGACACCCTCGACCCCCAAGGCCGGCAACGTCTCCAGGGCCAATCCGACCCTGATCTCGACATTGGCACCGAACCCAGCCCGGCCGACCGACTCACGGGCGATTTCGGCGTGGTGCGGGTCGGCTTCCAGGCTGATCAACCTCCCCCCCGGCGGCAGGGCTCGGGCGAGGCAGACCGTGCTGTACCCGCCCAGCGTGCCGATCTCCAGGATCGTCGTCGCCACCGCGATCCGCGCCAGCATCGTCAACATCTTGCCCTGGAGAGCGGAGACGCGATGATCGGGCAGCCCGGCCCGGGCGCTGGCCCCGACGATGGCATCGAGCACTGGATCGGGCGGCAGGACCATGCCCTCCAGGGCACCATCGACCGCCTCCCATAGGGCACCCGTCATTGGACTTGGCCGGATGCTTCCGCTGCCCAGGACCGCATCCCCGTGGGCGCGTCGAGGGCGGCGACGATCTCGAGGTGCAGTGCGGCGGTCGCCGCGATCACCAACCCCCCCACATTGCGGGCGACGGGCTTGTTGTAGCGGTGGGGCGAGCCGTCCAGCGTCGAGAACCCGCCGCCGGCCTCCCGCACGATCAAATCAGAGACGACCAGGTCCCATTCCCCTCCTGCCATCCAGACGTTTGGCCTCCCCCCGTCCGGCCCCCAGCTCGCCGGTTCCCAGCCGACGAAGGCGTCGTGATCC
Organism: Thermomicrobiales bacterium; assembly: GCA_037721765.1. GTDB lineage: Bacteria > Chloroflexota > Chloroflexia > Thermomicrobiales > UBA6265 > JACCVE01. The sequence continues at coordinate 5,470 of JBBJOE010000012.1, read as the reverse complement.
CGGACCGGCCCAGCCCAATACCGGGGATTGAGGCCGGTCGGCAACGTCGGGATGGGCATGGCCGCCAGCCATGCGAGCCGGTCTCCCAGGACGGGGAGGACATCCGGCGCGCCGTACCAGATCGAGGCCACGACGCGGGCCGGCCGTGGCACGGCCGAGTCGAACCGGAGAAGCCGCCAATATCCGCCGCCGTCCTCGCCGCCGAGCCAGGCCCCCTCGCCCTCCACGGCGCAGGTGACCAAGCCCGTCGGCGGGTGGCAGGAGACCGCGACGACCGGCCGGCCGTCTTCGACCAGGGCCACCAGCACATCGTAGTTCTCCGTGCCGGCGATGAACTGCTTGGTGCCGTCGAGGGGATCGACCACCCAGCACCGCCGGGCGGAGAGCCGGGCCGGATCGTCGGCGCCCTCCTCGGTCAATATCGCGTCCGTGGGGAACGCGGCGCCGATCGTCTCCCGAATCGCCCGGTCCGAGACGAGATCGGCGTCGGTGACCGGCGAACCGTCCCCCTTGGTATACCGCGCCGCGTCGACCACCTCCAGGATCGCCGTCGCGCCCCGGCGGGCCGCGGTGATGGCCGTCGCCAATTCGGTCGCGAGTCGCCGCACCCGAGGGGCTTCCTCGGCCCCGACACGTTCCTCACCGACTCGTTCGGACATCATCCAGTCATCCCCTGTATCCCCGCGACCCGATGGCGACTCCACCACCATGACCATACCCCGGAAGCGATCCGGTCACCATGGCACGAGATCGTGCCCCGTGGGCCATTCCGGTGCTCGCTGATCTCCTGTGGTGGTCTGGGGTTGGCTACCGCCTGGGAGGAGTAGCCCGAGACGTCTCGGCGAGCCGCGCCGGTCGAGTGACGATCAGGGTACAGCGTCCCGCCGGTGGGAGCAGTATTCGGGGGCCGATGGCGAGAGTGTGATCGGCATCCGTCTCGATCTTCCCCGTTTGTCGCCGCTCGGGATGGCGGCCCCGAGCGTGGGACTCCCGTCAGCCCGTAAGGACGACGAAGTCGAAGAGGTGACGACCGACCCGACGACCGGGGCCGCCCCGACCGGCGCCGCCCCGACCGGGGCCGCCGAGGACCCGACCGACGAGGCGGACCCCGAGTCCGGCCCGGCCGCCGGGCCACGTCCGTTCTCGCGATTCTCGTCCTGATCTGAAGTCGCGGCCCGCACCGCTGCCCGCCCGCGACCCGGACGGGAAAACGGTCGTCCGGGCGGATCCATGGGTCGCCCTCACGGTCCCGCGAGCGCGGCCGGAGATCCGGTACTCCCGGCTCATCCGGGGGTATGACCGGTCACTCCTCGGTGGCGGAGGCCGCCGTTCCCGGGACGGGGGCGACCGCGCCGCGCGGGCCGCGCTCGGCCGGTCGCCGGACCGGTGAGGGGGAGGGCGACGAGAGGCCAACGGCCCAGGCGGCGTCCTCGCGGCGACGTCGGTCCGACTTCTGGTCCGGCGGCGAGAGTCGTTGGGTCACCGGCAGGGCCAGCAGGGCGAACCCGATCGCCACGATGAACGGGATCTGGTAGCCGACGTAGTTGAGGACGAACCCGGTCGCGATCGGCACCACCACGGCGGCCGCGTGCTGCATCGTCAGTCCCATCGCCAGGGACGGTGCCAGGTCGTCGGCCGCCGAGATCTTTCGTAGGTAGGTGGCCGCACCCATGCCCGAGAGCGGGAAGATGAACGAGTAGACGACGTAGCAGGCGACGGCGACGACGACGTTGTCGACCAGGCCATACCCGAGCAGCGCCACCACGTACCCGACGTTGACCGTCGCCAGGATGCGGTTCTCGCCGTGTTGGTCGATCAGGCGGCCGATCCGCGGCCCGGTCAGCATGCTCAGCGTGGTCACGGTCAGCAGGATCGCCGAGATGGCCGGCACGCCGAGGCCATAGTGATCGACCAGCACCCAGAGCCCGAACGAGAAGAAGATCTGCTGCCGGCCCCCGTCGAGCAGGCTCAGGCCGTAATAATACCGGTAGTCACGCCGCAGCACGATCGGCTCGCGCCGCGTCCGCTGCTCCTGGACCACGCCATCCCGCATGTGGGGGAACCGGACGATGGCGATGGCGGCGACCACGGCCAACAGGCCGCAGATGATGAAGGTCGACCGGAACGTCAGCAGGTCGAAGCGGAATCCGAGGAAGACGACCGCCATCGCCAACAGGGCACCTGCCTGGTTGATCGAGCCGAGCCGGCCGAGGATGCTGCCGGTCTTGTTCTCGGTCGTCAGGCTCATGGCCAGGGCATACTGGGTCTGGAGAAATGTGTGGTACCCCATCGAGCTGATGATCACCCAGGGCGCCACCGTCCAGAATGAGGTCGCCGTGCCGAACAGGCCATAGCCGATGGCCAGCAGGAGGAAGGCCCCCGCCGTCAGGTGCGGCAGGGACAGGCGGTAGAACAGTGCGGTGACGAAGATCAGCAGGAAACCGGGGATCTCCCGGATCGCGGTGATGTAGCCGAATTGGGGACCTGAGAGGCCAAGGTCATCCTCGAAGAAGTTGGAGACGATATTCTGGTTAGCGCTGAGGGCGAACCCGAAACAAAGCGTCGCCGCCGCGACCAGGAAGAACCCGCGCCCGACCGGCGTCGCGAGCGAGGATCGCGCCCGTTGCATCCCGACCACCCCGCCACACCCTCACCGAACCGGACCGCGTCACGCCAGGGACGCAGTATAGCGTCGCTCTCGGGTCACCCCACACGGTCGTTGGGTCGGGTCACCTTAGCCCTCCTCCCGTGCTTGGGCCGGGTCTCCCCATGACGTGGGCGGCGGCGACCATCATGGTGGAGGGGGTCGTGAAGTCGTTCCGCTCCCGCGGCGGGCAGGAGACCATGGCCCTGCGGGATGTCTCGTTCCCGGTCGGCGCGGGCGAGATCATCGCCATCGTCGGCCCGAGCGGCTGCGGCAAGAGCACGTTGCTGCGGATCGTGGCCGGTCTCATGGCCCCGACCGCTGGTTCGGTGACGGTCGATGGTCAGCGGGTCACCGGTCCCCGGCCGGAGACGGGCTTTATTTTCCAGCGGCCCGCCCTGCTGCCGTGGCGGACCGTTCGGGAGAACGTACTGCTGCCGGCCGACGTACGGGGCCGCCGGGACGCGGACGCCCACCGGGCGGCGGACGACCTGCTCGGCCTCGTGGGCCTGGATGGCTTCGGCGGTCACTTCCCGACCGAGCTCTCGGGCGGGATGCGGGGCCGGGTGGGGCTGGCGCGGGCCCTGGCCTCCGCGCCGACCCTGCTGCTGATGGACGAGCCGTTCGGGGCGCTCGACGCCCTGAGCCGGGAGGCGATGGCGGTCGAGCTGGGGCGGATCTGGTCGGCCCGGCAGCCGACCGTCTTGCTGGTGACCCACGATGTCGAGGAGGCGGTGTCGCTCGCCGACCGGGTGCTGGTGATGATGCCCCGCCCGGGCACGATCGCGGCCGATCTCCCGATCGACCTGCCCCGTCCCCGGTCGATCGATCTGCTGACCAGCGACGCCTTCGTGGCGCGGACCGTCGCCGTGCGGGCCGCCCTCCGCGCCTCGGCATCCCCGTCCGAGACCTGAGCGGGACCGCCCCCAATCACGAGCCGGGTCATTCCATCTGGTCGGCGACCGCGTCCTCGTAGGCCCGGGCCGTTTCCCGGGTCCGGCAGACGAAACTCACCCGGGCGATCCGCTCGTCGGTCCGCATCACCTCCGCGACCGTGGTGATCGCGATCCGAGCCGCCCGGAGGAGTGGGAACCCGAACGCTCCCGTGGAGATGGAGGGGTAGGCGATCGTCTTTGCACCCTTCGCGGCCGCCATCCGGAGGCTGGACCGGTAGCAGGATGCCAGGGTGTCGTCTTCCCCTGCCGATCCCCCGCGCCAGACAGGCCCGACGGTGTGGACAACGATTCGCGCTGGCAGCCGGTAGGCCGCTGTCGACTTTGCCTCTCCCGGGGCACACCCGCCCAACCCGCGGCATTCGGCCAGCAGGCCGGGGCCCGCCGCGCGGTGGATCGCGCCGTCCACCCCGCCGCCGCCGAGCAGCGAGGCGTTGGCGGCGTTGACGATGGCGTCCGCCCGGAACCGGGTGAGGTCGCCGGTGACGACCTCGATCATCCGCCGCACCGCCGCCAAAAGGCGAGTGACGGGTTCATTCGACCCGGGCCATCACGTCGACGGCCTGGAGGGCCAGCACGCCGCACCAGCCCTGGTCAACGAACCGGGCCGGGTCGTTGAACCCGGCGGTCAGGACGAAGATGCGGTCGTCGCCGCGCCGCAGGAGCCAGGTCAGGTTATAGACACCCGCCTCGAAGCCGCCCTTGAAACCCGCGTCCGGCCACCGGCCCGCGTCGATCACTCCGCCGCGGTTCTGCATCAGGATGCCCCAGAGAGGCTCCATCCCCCGTTCGGACGACTTCCCGTGCAAATAGGCCATCACCCGGCAGATGTCGGCGGGCGATGCGAACCACTCGACGGACTCGACCCACTCCGGACTGTTCCAGGTGCCCCAGCCCACCTCCAGCAATGGGAACGGGCCGACCACATCTTTGAGAATGGTCCGGCGGACGGTCTCTGATGCCGCCAGGTAGTCCTCGACCTGACGCTCGGACATCCCGATCCTGAACGTGAACAGTTCTCGGGTGGTCAGCAGGGGCCGGTTCAACTCGGGCGAGGCGTGCCCGAAGAGCGCCAGGTCATCCTCGATCCGCTCCCGGCCGAGGTGATGAATCAGGTGGTCGGTCGCGGTGTTGTCGCTCTCCCGGATCATGTGCTCGGCGTAGCGCGATAGGGGGAACGACGATCCCGCCGCGTACTCGATCATCGATCCGGAGGGCAGGCTCTTCCGGTCCTGCCGGATGGCGAGGGGATCGTCCCACTCGGCCTCGCCGGTATCGACCTGGTGGACCAGCTCGGCCAGAACCCAGAGTTTGACGACTGACGCGATGGCGATCGGCTTTTCGGCACGGAGGGCGTGGATAGGCTCGCACGCGCCATCGACCACCTCGGCGGCGAGGAAGCCCGTCCTCGGGGCGACGGACTCGAACGAGGCGTCGAAGCCAGCCCAGGCGTCCGCGGGGCGGGGCACGGCCCCGGCCGGGGCCGTGCCGATGGCGGTGAGGAGCGTCAGGGCAACGAGGGCGAGCGCCAGGTCGCGATAGTGACATGGGGTGCGACGGGCGGGGGTTTTCTTCGGCACGACAGACTCCAAGCCAACGAGCCACCGCGCGGGGCGGTGCCCGGCGCGGGCGAACGATGCGAGGGGTCTCAGCGGTATCTACGCCGCCGCACCCCCCTCCGGATGCACGCCGGGCCGATCACGGCACCTGTCTCCTGGCCAGGTGCCCGCCAGCGGTCCGCTGCGAGAGGGCCATGATCGTCAGCGACGGGTTGACAGACAGGGTGTTGGGGAAGGTGGAATTATCGGATATCGTCAGGTTGGGCACCTCGTGGCTTCGCCCGTCCTCGTCGCCCCCCGAGCTCTCCCGGTCG
>JBBJOE010000146.1:0-6819 GCA_037721765.1 Thermomicrobiales bacterium | reverse complement strand
CCAAACGCGTGACCGATCCAACACGATCGTCTCGGCCGAATGCGATCATGGCGATTCGATGGAATGCGTGAAACGGTCACCCATCGGCGCGATACACCGGTCACCCGGAGCGTGACCACGACTTTGACACAGCCCCGGGAGACGGTCAGCACGCGGGGCGTCGTGGCCCGCGGCTGGGTCCGCCGGGTCTCCAACGCCTGGTGAGTGGCGTCCGAGATATGTCCCAACGCGATTAGGGCGTCAAGGTCGGATCCGGCAAACGGCGAGCGGGGTATCCGGGGCGCGGTGGTGTGGTCCATCGAACGCTTCGTCCCATCCTTGCCTGGCGGGCGGATACCCACGGCCACGGTCACCCACTGGACAATGTCTCGCCGGTGACCTCCAGGATGATCCCGGTGATGAAGCCGCTGTCGCTCGAAGCGAGGTAGACGTGGGCCTGGGCGAGTTCTTCCGGCCGACCCGCCCTGCTCAGGGCAACCTCGTGACCGAAGCGTTCCACGTCCTCGACCGGCATCGTCGCCGGGATAGTCGGCGTCCAGACAGGTCCCGGGGCAACGGCGTTGACGCGAATCCCGCGCTGGGCCAGCGACGGGGCCAGGCCATTGGTGAATCAGTGGATCGCTCCGTTCGCCATGCGGTGGTCGACCGGCATCTCGTTCCCGACCATGCCGACGATGTTGCCGGATTCGGCGATCTTGCTGCCCTCGCCGAGGTGCGGCATCGCGGATCGGGTCATCTGAAATGCGCCAAAGACGATCGTCAGCCGTGTCCTCCGGAACTGCTCCGGAGAGATGTCCTCGGATCGCTCCAGGGCCATCTGGAACGCCGCGTCGTTGACGAGAACGTCGAGGCGACCCAGCGTCTCGACCGTGCGCGGCACGGATCGGTCGCATGCTCCCCCGTCCCGGACATCGGCCTTGATCGCGAGTCCCCGATTCCCGCGGGCCTCGACCAGTCGCACCGTCTCGGCGGCGTCCCCATCATCGACACCGTAGACGATCGCGCGGTCGGCATCCTCCATCGAAGGCGATGGCCACCGCCCGGCCGATCCCGAAGGCGCCACCGGTGATCAAGGTGACCTTGCCGCGCGGCTTGCCGGCCGGCAGGTAGTTGGACAGGTCGGAACCGGGGGCGGGGTCCATGTCGGATTGGCGGGCGGGGGAGGGGAGGGGAGTCGACGGCATCTCATCGGGACCCGGGCGGGAGTCTTTGTCAGGCATGCGGACACCGCCGGCGCGACGACGGACCAGGAAAGCGCGCCCCGATCGCGGGCATGACCTCATGCTTGGTGCCCGATGCCACTGAGAAGTCGCCCGAAGTCATTGGTTCTGGCTGAGGAGGCGTTCCAGGTCCTCGTCACCCGGCGGCGGCTCTCCCCCGACCCCGAGTGCCCCGCCCTTGTCTCCCTGGCCCGCGATGATCAATCCGCGCCGTCGCATGTCGATGACCGTCTGCAACAGGACCGGTTCGTCGAGCGGTACAATGTCGAGCAGTTCGCCGAGCGAGTTGGCGCCCGCATCGAGGGCCTTCAGGATCGTGTCCTCGGATGGCTTCAAGGTCTGGATGGTGACGTCGATCTGGACGCTCGGTGCCAGGGGCGCGGTCATGTCGGGCAGTTGGGCCCGGAGGACCTGGATCTCACGGACGCGCTTGATCGCCCCCTGGAGGATGCGGTTGGAATTGAGGACCTCGGACGGCACGTCTGTCGGCGGCCCCTCGTCGGGGCGGTAGAGGAACGTGCCGCGCCGCGCCCCGATCGCCTTGGCCAGCACCGCGACGCTCTGCTGCTCAACGCAGGAGGCCAGGGCCTCCTGGGTGATCCAGCCCCGCGCGAGCAAGAGTTCCCCGAGGGATCGGGTCTCGAACTCGCCCTGTTGGTCCCGGAGGACCTCGTGGAGCTGGCGCGTCTGCAGGATGCCGCGCTGGAGCAGGATCCGGCCCAGCCGCAACGGCAGCCGGGTCGAGGTGACCCGGGACAAGGCCCCGCGCGAGAGGTAGACGCCGACCTCCTCGCCATCCGCCGTGATCCAGAGGTACCCGGTCGCCCGCCGGGACCCCAGCAGCTGCAAGAGCCCGGCGGCGTCGATGTGTCCGAGTTCCCCCATGACGGTCATATGGTGTGCTTCTCCCAGACCTATGGCGACGTACTGGCGACCTGCCGATTCCCGACGATGATCGTCTAAGGCCGCCACTGCCGACGGCAGCCCGGCGTTCCGCGGCCCGCCCACGCCCGTGAGCCCCTGCCGCCCGCAGCATATCCGATCCCAATTTGGTCGTGCTCAGAGCGCGATCGTCCCCTCGTAGATCAGGTCCCGGCAGCGGGCCTCGACCTCGGCCGGGTCCATCGCGAGGCGGGCCACCCCGGTCTCGATGGCGGCCCGGGCCACGGCGCCGGCGACGCGGGGCGGGACGCGGAGATCGAGACTGTCGGGGATCAAGAATTCGGGCGTCAACTCGTCGTCGGTGACCAGATCGGCGATGGCCGAGGCTGCCGCGATCTTCATCTCGTCGTTGACCACCCGGGCCTTGACGTCGAGCGCGCCGCGCAACACTCCGGGAAAGGCGAGCGAGTTGTTGACCTGATTCGGGTAGTCGCTGCGGCCGGTCGCCACCGCCAGGGCCCCGGCCTCCTTGGCCAGCTCCGGTGTGATCTCCGGGATCGGGTTCGCCAGGGCGAACACCAACGGGTCCGTCCCCATCGCCCGGACATCGGCGGGCGTGAGCGCCCCGGCCGCGGACAGGCCGATGAAGGCGTCCATGCCGCCCAGCACCTCGGCCAGGCGTCCGGTCCGCCGCTCCACGTTCGTCATGGCGGCGATCTCCCGCTTGGAGTCGTCCATGTGCTCCGCCCGGCCGGCGTGGATGGCACCGGCCCGGTCGCAGAGGACCACGTCGCCGATGCCCAGGGCCAGCAGCAATTTCGCCACCGCGATGCCGGCCGCGCCGGCCCCGTTGATCGCTACCCGCGTTTCCGCCATCGTGCCGCCGCGCAGCCGGAGACCATTGAGCAGGGCGGCGGCGACCACGATCGCCGTCCCGTGCTGGTCATCGTGGAAGACGGGCATGTCTAGCCGTTGCCGCAGCTTGGCCTCGATCTCGAAGCAGCGCGGGGCGCTGATGTCCTCCAGGTTGATCCCCCCGAAACTCGGGGAGATGGCCTCGACGATCCGGACGATCTCGTCTGGTTCACGGGCCGCTAGGCAGATCGGGAACGCCTCGACCCCGGCGAGGGATTGGAACAGGACCGCTTTGCCCTCCATCACCGGCAGGGCCGCCTGGGGCCCGATGTCACCCAGGCCGAGCACGGCCGAGCCGTCGGTGACGATGGCGACCAGGTTGCCCTTGCTGGTCAGTTCCGTGACCCGCTCCGGCTCGTCGCGGATGATCCGCGCGGGCACCAGGGCGGCCGGCGGGACGTAGAGCAGATTCAGGATGTGGTGGTCGCGGATGGGAATCTTGCTCTGGATCTCCAGCACGCCGCCGTGCCGTTGCCGTAGCTCGATCGCCTCTTCGCGGAAGGTCCGCTGCTCGGCCCGGGTGCTGGGCTTGGATGGCAGCAGGCGCCCCTCGTAGACGAACCGGCGCGTCTTCTCGTAGACCTCGGCCGGGTCCACCTGACGGCCGGCCTCGCCTGCTTCCAGGGTGCCCCGGACAACGGCCGCCGCGATCGAGGGAGCCACCCGGAAATCGAAGATGCGGGGCACGATCATGTCAGGGTGCAATTCGTCCGGGCGGACCATCGCCGCCAGGGCCTCGGCGGCATAGCGCAGCGTGCGAAGCCGGATATTGCGGGCCCGGCTGTCGAGGAGGCCCCGGAAGAAACCCGGGAACACCAGCGAGATGTCCATCGTGTTGGCGAAGTCAGACCGGCCAGTGGCGACGACGCGCGCGCCGCCCGCCCGGGCAGCATCCGGCGCGATCTCCGCCTCGGGCACGGCCAGGGCAAAGACGATCGGGTCCGGCGCCATGCTCCGGACCATTTCCTCGGTGACGATGCCGCCGGTCGAGAGACCGACGAACACGTCTGCCCCCCTCAGCATCTCGGCCAGATCGCCGCGCCTGTCTCCCGGATTCGTCTCCTTGGCAACGTAGGCCTTGGCCCAGTTCATTCGTTCCGGCCGGTAGCGATAGATGGCTCCGGCCCGATCGCAGACGACGACATTGCGAATACCCGAACGGGTCAGCAGACGAGCGACGCCGATGCCGGCCACCCCCGCTCCGCTGATCACCACCGAGACGCCCGCCAGCTCTTTCTTGACGATCTTGACGGCATTCAGCAGGGCCCCGAGAACGAGCACCGCCGTACCGTGGTGCTGGTTGGAGAAGACCGGGATGTCGCCCGCTTTCTCCAGGTGGTCGGCCACGGTGAAGGCGTGCGGGGCGGAGATGTCGTCCAGGCAGATGGCACCGAAGGTCGGCATGATCGCGGCGCCGGTCTCGACGATGGCTTGGGGGTCGCGGGTCGAGAGGCAGATCGGGAAGGCGTCGATGCCGGCGAAGGTCTTGAAGAGGACGCTCTTGCCCTCCTCGATCGGGATCGCGGCCTCGGGCGGGCCGATCTGGCTGCCGAAGATGTCGGAACCGTCGGTCAGGATCGCGACGGTGTTGCCCCGGCAGGTGAGGTCGTAGGAGGCCAGGGGGTCATCCCTGATCGCGAGGCAGGCCTCGGCGACGCCGGGGGTATAGACCAGCGAGAGGATCGCCCGGTCCCGGACGGGGACCTTGCTGCGTACCCCGATCAGGCCTCGATAGCGTCGCCGGTAGTCGAGGCCCTCCTCGGCAGCCTCCGCGTCACTGGCCGACTGCCACGACTCAGTCGCCTTGACCGGGGTGAGAGGCGACGTGGACGAGGGCGCGGCGGCCGCGATCTCGTCACCGTGAACGGGAGTGGCCCCGGTCGCGGGCCGCGTCACGTCGCCGGGTTCCCCGTTCGACGACCCGCTGATGGGACGCTGGTCATCTCCCCCGATGGGGGACACGGGAGCACCTTTGCCGTCCTCGGTGAGCCGCTGCGCCTTCCGCTGGGACACGTCGTCCTCCAGATGGGTACGTCGTCGCTTCCAGGCGCCGAATCGTCCGTCGCCGCGGGCGAAAGGATTCCGCGCGGGTCATCGTAGCACTTCACGACGGGCACTCCGACGCCGGGCCACCGTGCCGTTATGGTATAGTTGGTCGCCTACGCGCAAGACGGCGCCCGTGGAAAACCCCGGATGTTGCAACATCCATTCCCGTGCTACGTGAAAGCAGTCTCCGCGTTTTGACGGCCGCATCTGTCGGCCGTCCCCATCGTGTGTTCTGGACGAGCGGACCTCGAGTCGCCACGGGAGATGTCCAGAGCGCGCCCCAATTGACGAGGTGTGCCCGATGACCTGGACCGAACCCCGAGACGAATCCCGTGTGCCCACGAACGACGAGCCGACCGATACCACCGACCATCCGACGGCCGTCTCGCCCGATTCGGACCAGGTCGGTGACGCGATGTTGACGATGGCGGACCGAGGCGCAGATGGCGCCACCGCCGCCGGTCTTCCGGCCGTTACGCCCGCGGTCGCCGAGGGCTCATTCGGCGGACTCAGCGCCGCTGCGACCCATGATGCGGATCGGTCACCCATGACCGGGACAGATGAGACATTCGACCACTTGGGTGAGGACGGGACGGAGCCGGCCGCCGCGTCCACGGCGATCGATGCCCCGTCGCCGACCGAGGTTTTCGCACCTTCCGGGGCGGCGACGGAGATGGACGATCTCCTCACCTCGCACGAGCGACCCGCCCAGTACGGCGACGGCGAAACGACTAGCCTCCTTGGGGTCGAGATGCGGGCCGACGACGCGGCCGCCGGGAGCCGGTCCGATCCGGACCGCGAACCCGTCGTTGCGTCCGCCGCCGAGATCGTCCAGCGATTCGACCGCGACGATGACCAAGCCGACGTTGCCACGGGAGTCGTCGCTGACCTTCCCGGCGTCCATGACAATCGAAACTCCCCGGGCGCGGCATCCGACGAGCGGATCGACGGCGAATCCGCCGGCCAGACCGGAACCCGAGACGGCGGGTTCGCCCCCGTGTCGGCCCCGGACCCGTGGTCCCGCATCGTCGGCCAGTCGGCTGCCCCGATGACCGGCACGTCGCGCCGGGAGGAGCGGGAGATCGAGCGCGCACTCGATTCGCCTCCGCCCATGCCCGAGGACGGGCCGGTGCGTTCTCGCGAAGTCGAGTCCCGCCGGGACGACCGGCCCCGTCAGCCCTTCGCCTCCGGGCGGGTGCAGTCCGGTGACCGCGAGAGATTCCCTGGCGACGACCGTCCACGCGACGATCGGCCCAGAGACGATCGACCCCGCGACGAACGACCCCGCGATGACCGGCCGCGCGACGACCGGCCGCGCGATGACCGGCCACGCGATGACGACCGGCGCGATCGCGATGGGGACCGCGAGCGGTTCGTCGCCGGTGATCGTCCGGACGAGCGCGTGGCGGATCGGACGCAGCAGCGATCAGAGCGGGTAGCGGACCCCGTGATCGACGAGCCGACGACTCCGACCTTCGAGGACCTCGGGCTTTCAGGGGCACTGCTGCGCTCGATCAAGGACGTCGGCTACGAAGAGCCGACCCCGATCCAGATCGCGACGATCCCGGCCCTGATCGAGGGCGCCGACGTGATCGCCCAGGCCCAGACCGGATCGGGCAAGACGGCTGCCTTCGGCTTCCCGATCATCGAGTCGATCGACCCCCGCCTGCGGAAGGTCCAGGCCATGATCCTCTGCCCGACCCGCGAGCTCGCGATCCAGGTCGCCGAGGCGCTCCACAAGTACGGCCGCCACAAG
>JBBJOE010000145.1:0-6849 GCA_037721765.1 Thermomicrobiales bacterium | reverse complement strand
GCCAGAATTCGATCAGGGCGTCCGGCACCGGCTCGCAGCCGCTGGCGTAGACGTACCCGGACAGCAGCAGGTGGGTACCCGCCATGTCGTCCTCGATCAGGGACGTGCGCTCCGGCGAGTCCGGGGTGAAGTACGGCCCCTCGGTCTGCTCCTGGGTCTCGGCGAGGTCGTCGTCGTCGAGGCAATCCGGCGTCGGGGCCAGGGTGGGGGTGCCGTCCGGCGCGGGCGAGGCGCCCGGCGTCGCGTCGTCGTCGGTTCGCGCGGCGACGATCCCCGCGGAACGTCCACTGAGGACGGCCAGGGCGAGCGGTGCCGGCAGCACCATCGCCAGGCGCTGCACCTGCCTCCGGGTCAGCCGGGTCCGGACGAGTTGGTCCATGTCGATCTCTCCTCGATGACGTCTTCCTGCCGGCCCCCGACAGGTGTCGAATCATGTCCGGCGTCCGGAGGCGCCCCGGTCGGGGGCCGGGTCCCGGGGTCCCGTCCCCACACTGGAGACGACCGCCCCGATCACCACCCTCATGATGGACGCTGGTCCTGCACGACCGCTGGCAGATTCCTGAGATTTTCCTGAGAAACCGAAGCGAAGGCTACAGGGCTGGGAGCCCCCCGTGTCAACCGACGCTCACCGTGCCGCCACGTCTTGATGCCACCTCTCCTCCCTGCTGACCCGAGCGGGGAACGCCCCGGCCCCATACCCTCCACACCCGGGCCGAGTGTCCACGAGCGCTCCCATTCCATGGAAGTTCCCAGGGAAGCCCGAGTCCGGTCCCAGCATCGCCCCCTACGGTTGATCCATGGCACACACGACCAGGACGACCTCAGGAGCCACCAGGATGGAGACCATCCAACGGACCACCGCCCCCCGGGCACCGCCCGAGCACCACCGGGACGACTTCCCCCGACGGGTGACATAGGACACCGGCACGGACACGGGCGGCACGCCACCACGAATGGAGACCAGGAACGATGGACACGCGGACGCGAGGCGACCAGGGTACCGGGACCCGGGCCACGGCGCCGGGGACGATTCACCACTCGAACGACCTACCCCTCGCGGAATGTATGGCCGGGGCCACCGGTAGCGACGACCGTGATCCCGGCATCCCGCCGCATCGGGCGGAACGGGCGGATCTCACCCGGCGGGCGACGGACCGGCGACGCCTGCTCCGCGGCGCCGTCGGGGCGGGACTGGCCGTGACCATGGCCGCAGGCCTCGCCCGGGCCCAGGACGCGGGCACGCCCGCCGCCGAGGACTCGACGGACGATGCGGACGAAACCGGCACGACGACGGGTGACGTGGCCAACCGGGAGCGCGTCCAGCCCCTCATCGACCGGGCCAGCCTGGCCCTGGACACGGTCCAGACCGACATCGACTCGGTGACGGGCCAGGCGGACACCGCCGCCGGCGAAACGGTTTCGGAAGGGACCGCCCTCCGCGACACCGCCCAGGCCGCTCTCGACGGCGACGAACCCGTCCGGGCGATCCGCGTCGCGGGCGCCGCCCTGGCCATCGCCAAGGCGGCGGATAGCCAGTTACGGGCGAGCCTGGGATTCGCCGGCCTCCCTTCCCAGGAAGTACGGTCCAGTCGCGTCCTCGCCAGGGTATTCAAAACCATCGAGCGGGTCGGGGTCGCCCTGACCGAGGCTGGGGACGCGACAGCGACGGCGTCCGGAGCCACCCCGGCCTCGACCGACGCGGGAATGACCGCCGCCGCCGACGGCTCGGCCGACCCCGTCGAGGCAGACCGCTTCCTCGTCCTGGCCCAGGGCGCGTACGGCGAGGCGTTTGGCCTCCACGCCGCCGGGGCATATCAGCAGGCAATCCTGAACGCGTCCGCTGCCGTCAGGATGGCGATGGCCGCGACGGCTCTCGGCCTCGGCGGCCAGGGCGACGGCCGAGGCGGCCGGTTGGTAGGCCGGATCAGGGACCGCCGAGGCGGCGGCGGTGGCGACCTGGGCGGCGGGATGGGCAACCTCGACGAAACCGGTGACGATGGGATGGACGACAACGACCTGGGCGAGAACACCGGGGAGCCGGTGACGGTCCCGGAGCCGACCTTCACCTGACCGACCCCAGGATGCCGGCAGACGCGACACGACGCCCGGGTTGGGCGGGGATGATCCCTCGCTCGCCCCGGGCGTCACCGTGTCCGCGACGTCAACGGCACGATCGAGAATGGCCCGGGATCAGATCGCCAGCAGGGCGAACAGGCCTCCCGCGCAGAGGAAGGGGCCGTAGGGGACGGCGCTGCGCCGGTCGACGCGCTTGGTGGCGAGCAGCAGCATCAGGATGATCCCGGCCAGGAAGATGCCGAGGAAGAGGGCCGAGACCACCAATGGGTAACGGACCATCGCCCCGATCATCGCCGCCAGGTAGACATCGCCCAGTCCGAACGGCACCACGCGGACGTTGCGGTAGATCACGGCGGCCAGCACGAACAATAGCCCGAACACCACCACCGCCCCGGTCGCCGAGAGCAGGCTGTTGATCAGGGCCCGGTAGCCATCGATCAGGGCGAACCCGAACCCGAGCAACAGCCCGGCGCCGATCATGTTGGTGTAGATCAGCTTGGTCCACCAGTCCACCAGCAAGATCACCAGCAGCGGCAGCGCGAACAGGACCGCCGCCAACAGGTCGAGGTCCCAGCCCTGCCGCGCCGCGAGCAGGGCGAAGAAGGCCGCCACCGCGAGTTCGAACAGGGGTCGGAGGGGAGATTGGGTCACGCCGCAGGCCGCGCACCGCCGCGCCGTGCCGAACCCGAACAGCGGCAGCCAGGCCAGCCGCCCGAGCGGGGCACCGCAGGCGTCGCAGGCCGGGCCGCGGAACGGGGGCCGCTTGGCCGCCTGGGCATGGGCGACCACCCAGACCGCCGCCCCCGCGAACCACCCGACGATTGCCAGGATGAGGACCAACACGAGATCCACCTTGCCCTACCCTTCCCGCGCCCGCTCGGCCGCCGCGAACATCGCCTCCACCGGGGCTGTCAGCCCGGTCCAGAGCGTGAACGCCCTCGCCCCCTGATGGACGAGCATCACCAGCCCGTCGTGGGCCGCGAGGCCCCGCGCCCGCGCCGCCCGCAGCAGGGCAGTATCGCGGTAGGTGAGATCGAACACCACCGTGTCGGCCGGCAGGACGGCGAGCAGATCGGCGGGGATCGGCATCTCGTCCCCGACCCAGCCGACCGAGGTCGCGTTGACGAGCAGGCGGGCTTCCCCCAGCAGCTCCCGCAGGGTTTGGAGGTCGGTCCCGGCGGTGTCGATCACCGAGGGCGCCAGGGCCGCCGCCAGGGCCGCCGCCCGCGCCGGGGCCCGGGCGCAGACCGTGATCGGGGTAGCCCCCACCTGCTCCAGGGCCAGCACCACCGCCCGGGCCGCCCCGCCCGCCCCCAGCACCACGGCGGGGCGACCGGCCACGTCCGGGCAGACGACCGCCAGCGCGGCGTCGAACCCCTCGATGTCGGTGTTGTCGCCGATCAGCCTGTCCCCGTGATGGATGATCGTGTTGACCGCCCCGGCCCGCTGGGCCAGCGGCTGGACCGCGTCGAGGAGCGAGATCACCGCCTGCTTGTGGGGCACCGTGACATTGG
Source organism: Thermomicrobiales bacterium (assembly GCA_037721765.1). GTDB lineage: Bacteria > Chloroflexota > Chloroflexia > Thermomicrobiales > UBA6265 > JACCVE01. The sequence goes on along the minus strand of JBBJOE010000145.1, from coordinate 3,259 downwards.
CCCCCAGCACTCCCCCCTCCCGGAGGGAGGTGATCCGGGCCGGCAAATCGGCCGCCGCGGTGTGCCAGCGCTCGTAGGTGGCGGCGAACCTCGTCTCCCGCAGGGCGGCGCCCTGGATCGCCGGAGATATCGAGTGGGCGACCGGGTCGCCGATCACGCCCAGGCGCCACGGCCCAGCCTCGCCGGGCCGGTCCTCTCCTCCGCTTCCCGGCATCATCCGCCGCCGTTCTGGTAGAGCTCGATGTTGATCAGGTGCTGGTCGTAGGTCTCGGCGAACTCGTGCAGTCCCGTCCCGTCGTTCCGGGCGACGAAGTAGAGGAACGGCACCTCTTCCGGATTGACCGCCGCCTCGAGCGAGGCCTGGCCGGGGTTACAGATGGGACCCGGCGGGAAACCCGAGGCGACATACGTGTTGTATGGGGTGTCGGTCTCCGGGGCGAACTGCTGGTCCGGCTCCAGTTCCGGCCACCAGTCGGCCTCGGTGCCGAGGATGTATTGGACCGTCGGGTCGGCCCCGAACGTGCCGTTCGTATCCACCGAATCGACCCGGTTCAGGTAGGTCCCGGCGATGGTGCCCCGTTCGCTGGGGTCGGCCGTCTCCCGCTCGACGATCGAGGCCAGCGTGACGACCTCCAGCACGGTCAGGCCCCGGTCCTCGGCCTGCCGCCGCAGGTCCGCGGTGAAGACGGCGTCGAACTGCTGCAGCATCTGGCGGACGACGTCCTCGGCAGCCATCTCCGTCGTTAGGGTGTAGGTGTCGGGGAACAGGAACCCCTCGACCGAGGGCGCCCCGGCCAGGAAGTCGAACTCGCCGGACCAGTCCTGCCGCGCCGCTTCGAGGAAGGCCTCGCCGCCGCCCTCGATCAAGCCGGAATCCTCGACGATCGCGGCGAACTCCTCCAACCGCAACCCTTCCTGGAAGGTCACCTGGTCTCCCCGCGGGGCGGAGGCGTCGGCCGCATTCTGGGCATCGTCCTCGGCGGCGTCGCCGTCGTCGGTGATCCGGTCGATGATCTGGTTGACGCTCATCCCCCGACGCAGGGTGTACTCGCCGGGGCGGAGTTGGCCGCTGGTGACGCGGAGCTGGGACGAGAAGTAGAACTCGGAGCGGATCAGACCGGACTCCTGGAGCCGGACCGCGATCACGGCCCCGTCGTCCTCTTCGCCGACGCTGAAGGCCACCGGACGACCGGTGGCCGGGTCGGCCTGCCGATCGACGTAATAGTCGAAGAACTGCCGCCCACCGACCGCGACCCCGATCGCCATCGCGAGGATCGTGACGACCTTGAGGCTTTGCACCATGAACCGGACCAACCGCATACTCCTCGGCATCGCGTCATCATCGCGGGGACGATCAGACGGTCCCGCCTGGCAACGTCCCCTCGTGCGGAGACATCCCGTCCGTGCCAGCCGACGCCTATCCTCCCAGTTTAGCCTCCCCCCCGGGCCGGGACCAGGACGGCGACCCGGCCGACCCGCCCCATCGACCCACCGGCGGACCCGGTGGGGACCTCGACCGATCCGCGAACGCCCCGGACGCGGGCGAGCCCGGCGACGACCAACCGGTCTCCGCCGCACCGCTGATCGCCATCATCGGACCGACCGGGGTCGGTAAGACGGCGGCGGCCGTGGCCCTGGCCGGCCGGTTCGGCGGCGAGGTGGTCAACGCCGACTCCCGCTACCTCTATCGGGGCCTCGACAGCGGCGTTGCCAAGCCGACCCCGGCCGAGCGGAGCGGCATCCCCCACCACCTCATCGACATCCTCGACCCCACCGAGACGATGACCCTGGCCCGCTATCAGGACCTGGCCCTGGCCGCGATCGGCGATGTCCTGGAGCGTGGGGCCATCCCCTTCCTCGTCGGCGGCACGCCTCTCTACGTCAACGCCGTCGTCGAAGGATGGCGCCTGCCCCGCGTCCCGCCGGACCCCGCCCTACGGGCCGACCTCGAGGCCCGGGTGGCCCGGGAGGGGGTCGGGCCGCTGGCGGCTGAACTCGGGGCGGTCGATCCCGAGGGCGCCGAACGGGCCGCGGGCAACCCCCGCCGGGTGATCCGGGCCCTGGAAGTCTTCGCCGCGACCGGCGTGCCGATGTCCCGCTCGGGCGGCAAGGGCCCGCCCCCCTACCGGGCCCTCGTCCTCGCCCTGACGCTGGATCGCGCCGCGCTCTACGCCCGCGTCGACGCCCGCGCCGACCGCCTCCTCGCCGGCGGCCTCGCCGGCGAGGTCCGGGCCCTGCTCGCCTCCGGCGTCTCCCCCGACGCCCCGGCGATGTCCAGCATCGGCTACCGCCAACTCGTCCCCGCCATCGTCGGGGATATGTCGCTCGCGGAGGCCGTCGAGCGCGTCAAGGTCGCTACCCACCGCTACGTGCGGCACCAGGAGACCTGGCTCCGCCAGACCCCGGCCGCGATCGTCCTGGATACGGGCGAACCGGGATGGCTAGAGACGGCGGCGAGGTTAGTCGGGCGGCACCTGGGGATGGCGTGACGGTGAAGCCATGCGACGTGGTGCCGTGATCCCTTACGGCGTCCGCTGGCAATCGTCGGCGAGGCGGTTTCAGTGTTCGATGCCCCAGGAATTGGCGACGGCGATCAGGTCGAGGTCATCGCGAGTCAACCCGCGCTCGGAGTGGATTATCAGGTTGACGCCGTCGAAGATCGCCCAACATGAGAGGTCAGGTGTATGCCTCGTGGTATAGCGGATCCCTTGATATCCGTGTTGGACTGCCCACAAACCTATTGCGTTGGTGAAAGGGCGGTTGCTACCCGTTACCATGGATACGTCAACGTCGAGTGGATCGATGGTGATTCTAATTTCAGAAAGAACGCGAGGTGGCTCGACCTGGAGAACGGCAAACGTGTCCGGTGATCGAAGGTCCACCCATCTGTAGTCCTCGTTGGGATCCTCGATCGAGAACTCAATGACCTCATGGCGATGTATCCAACGGTCAGATGGCGGCGTCGACATGCCAGAAAGCGCGGGTCGAAAAGGCGCAAGCTTCTCGAAGAGGCAAGCTCGCCGTTCACCAGTATAGAGGACCCGGTATCCCTTGGGTGAAGTAGGGTCATCAAAGCGTCCGCTGGCAGGTAGGTCCATGGGTGGAAACGCCAAGCCCCTACCACGCCCAGCGACCCGATACAACACCCCCGGCGGTGTTAGGACCAAGCCGGGCATCACCCATCGGCCAAGAAATCGTTTGCCGCCAATTGGACCAACTCTGGTGCATCCGCGATGCGGACGGCTGGAGCGTCATCGTC
>JBBJOE010000144.1:0-6879 GCA_037721765.1 Thermomicrobiales bacterium | reverse complement strand
ACCCCGCCGCGCTGACCGAGCCGACGAGGAGGAATGGCGTCGTCGGGGTCGGGCTCGTCTCGGCGTCCGGGGCTGCCGTGACCGCCACCCCGACCACGCTGCCCGGCGGCACGTTCGGCATCACCAGGGCGGCCGTCCCGTCGGCCGCCGTCTGGAACGTCCCCGCCAGCCGCGCCGAACCGGGTGGAGTGCCCCCATCGACGAACCACAGGCGATAGCTCTCGCCCGCCGGCAGGGCCGGCAGCCCGGTCGCGGCCAGGGCCAGACGCTGTTCCCGCTCCGAGTAGAAGACGTTGCCGATTGCCCCGGCTGGCCCCTCCGCGGTCGCGGTCAGCGTCCAGGCGGTCGCGTTGTCGCGCAACGAGGCGGCGGTCGATAGGGCCCGCAGGGCGACGAGGTCGGCCTGGCGATCGTCGAGCTGGGTCCGCAATCCCAGCGCCCAGATGATCGAGCCGATCGTCACCAGGCCGGCGAGTCCCACGACCGCCCCCCGCCAGCCAAAACCCCGGATCCCAGCCGGCCCAACCCTTGATCGGGTGGTCCCGGCGCGGTCCGGCCGGCCGGCCATCCGTCGCCGGTCTCTATCTGTGGTGTCACGGACCCTGGCCTCGCCGCGCCGGGTCTCCCGATCGCGCCGGTCCCGGCCCCCGGCGTCGCGGATCCGCACCTGACCGGTGCCCGGCCGCCGGATAGGCGCTACCGATCCGGCGTCGCCGGCGGGGTCCTCGGACTCCCGTGCCGGTCCGATCGGGAAGCCGGGATCAGCAACGTCCCGGTCCGGGCCGAGGAGCGGGAGGGTGCGAGAGGGGGTATCCGCATCTGCCACCACCGGCGCAGGCTCGTCCGGTGCGGGCGGCGTGGCCGTGACGCGAGGCGGGTCGGGGGCGGAAGCGGGCCGGGGACGGCGGGTCAAGTCTTCCACGGGGGTACTCCGCGATGGTCAGGACGGTCCCGGGACGACCGCGGGGAACGGCGCGGTGACGATGTGCCGGTCGCGCGACCATTATGCCCGACGTCTCGCGGTCGTCGCCCGTCGCCACACGGCGCGGGACCCCGGGCGACGACCGTGAGAAACCTCGCTCTCCCCATGTGGGGCCGACCCCGGGCCGCCCCCATCCCGGCGGAGTCACGTCCAGGCCGGAGGGCTGCCGCGGCGCTTCACCGTGCCGTCCCACTCGGCGAGCGGGGCGCTGTGCCAGTACCAGTTCGGGTCCTGGCGTGGGATTTCGCCCAGCGGCGCCCGGCCGCACTCGTATCGGAATACGGCCCAGCGGTCCGGCTCGTCGGCCGGTGCCCAGGGGAAGATGCGAGCCAGGACCAGTTCGACATGGTGGTCCGCCGGGCGAAAGGGGCGCCCGAGCCCGCCCAGGATGTCGTCGGTGTGGATCAGCAGTTCGGTGGCCGCCATCGCCGCGAAGCCCGAGGCATCGGCCATCCCCGAGGGGTGGAAGCCCCGCGCCTCCGGCGACGCGGCCCGGGCGACCGCCGACAACACCGCCGTCGTGACGCGGGTCAGCTCCAGGAGATCTGGAACGTCCAGGTCCGGGTTCCCGTCGCGGAGCTTTGGCAGCCGTCCGGTCGACTGGCTGGCGAGGTGGGCGGCGTAGAAGACCAGCACATCGACGATGTGGTCGATGGTCCGGCGGCACGACCAGGTCAGGTCCCCGGCGGTCACCGACCAATCATCACCGGTCGCGACCACCAGCGCGCCGACGCAAGACCGGGCGATGTCGTCGAGGTCATCTGGTCCGATCGGTCTTCCCCGTATCATCGATTGCCTCCCTCTCGCCATCGCGAATGGTTTCACCGGATCCCGGCGCTCAGGTCCCGTGCCCCGATGCGGCCAAGTGGTGGACGAGCAGGCCAAGGTGGAGCAGCAGCCGGCACGCGGGATCGCTCGGGTCGTTGCCGGTCAGCGCCGCGATCTGCTTCAGGCGATAGGCGAGGGTGTTGCGGTGGATCCCCAGCCTCATAGCCGCCTCGACGTGCGACCCGCCCGTCTCCAAGAAGGTGAGCAGCGTCGTCCCCAGCGCCCCTCGCCTGTCCTTGACCGTCAGGTTGCCCAGGGCATCTGCCGCGAAGCCGGTCAGGGCCGGGGTCCCCCAGAGCGGGTACAGGAGCCGGTACGGACCCAGGTCCCCGATCGCGTCGAAGGCCGCCCGGGGCCCCGGGATCAGCCCCGACCCGAGCAGGGCCAGGACATACCGGACCTCCCGCACCGACCCCGCGATCCCGCCGATCCCCGCCACCGGGCCCGACAGGGCGACCTGCTCCGTGCCCGGCCCCCGGGGATCTCCCCCCTCCGGGCGACCGTCCCCCCCGGCCTGGATCGTGCCGGACGCCGGGCGGCCCGGTGGCTGGGAGCCCGGTTGCCCCCGGGCGTGGTCCTGATGCTGAGCCTGGTACTGAGCCTGGTGCCGGGCGAGGAAGGGACTCGGCTGCCGCGGGTCGCGCGGCACCGCTCCGCGCCGGACCTCGACCAGGGCGACCGGGGTGCCATCGAGCGGCGTCCCCTGGTGGACCGTCCCCATCCCGGCCATGGCACGGACGAGGTCCTGCTCGGCCGTCCCCGCCCGGGCCATCGCCACCCGGTAGGTCCCATCGACCGGGAGCCCGAGCGAGGAGGCCCGGACGAGCCGTTCCTCCCCGTCGGTGGTCGTCAACAGCGCGGCCACCGCCACCGCCCGGGCCGGGCCGCGCGGCCGGGCATGGTTCGCCCGCGCCAGCGCCTGGTCAACGCCCGCCGCCAACCGGGGCGCCACCAGGCGGGCCAGCGCCCGGCGCGGGGCGGGGACCGGCCCGACCCACAACATCCGGCCACCGGAGAGCGGCACCGCCAGCCGGTCCCCCCTCCAGCCCCCCTGCCCGGTGCCTCGCGGCGGGGCTGCCAGGTCGGCGCTGACCGAGATCGTTGCCCCGTTCGCCTCGACCACCACCAGGGGCAGTGCCAACAGCCCCGCCGCCGCCCCCAGCACCCCCGGCAACGGGGCCGCGATCGCCACCTGGTCGGTCAGCAGGCGTTCCAACTCGGTTCCGACTCGATACAATTCACCTCGCCGCACCGTCAGCAGCCGGTTGATCTCCCCCTCGAACTCCGGCCCGACCGAGGCCGAGACCAGGCTCGGCAGCGGCGTCGTCCCGCTCGGCAGCCCGTCCAGAATCACCGCCGCGACCTGGTGCCCGGCCATCTCCCGCAGCAGCAGCGGCAACGACACCCCCGATTCGGCGATGATCCGGCGGGGCAGCACGATCAACTCCCCCCCGTGCAGCACGGGGAGCATCGGCGCCGTCGCCCGGGCCGAGACCGCCCAGGACACCTCCCGCTCCAGGTCCTTGTCCACGTCGCCCGCCGTGGTGGCCGGGGGCAGCCGCAGCCGGGGCTCCCAGGCGAGGACATCGCCGACCGTGATCTCCGCCATAGCCTTCGCCTCGCCCCCCCATTCCCGCCCATCGGCACGGACGGGCGTGCAACACGACCGCCCGCCATCCCGTTCACCCGACGATGCCGCCCCCGACCGCTGGCGATGACCGGACGCCGCATCCGCGAGCGCCCCGGACCACCCCGCCCCCCGCCTCAGATCCGATCGAACCGTGTGCCGCCCCGCGACGGACCGCCCCATGCTCCCGTACACATGGGGACGCTCGACCGTGTAGGGGAGGACCTCGTGTCCTTCCGGACCCCGGGGGACGCGCCGGTCCGCGCTGGACGCTCCGCCTACCCGTCCCGACCCATCGCGCCCAACGGCCCTATCCACGGGCCCGCGCCACAGCGGGCCCCGTCACGCGCCCGTCCGACACCGATCCAGCCCACGAGACCTGGTAGCATCATGTGGAACACTGGGGCGGCCCGCCGAATTGGCCCATCTGCACAATCCCATGCCCGACCCGGCCTGCCCGGGACGAAACTTCCCGAATCATACGCCACCGAATCTCCGCCCGCCGGTCGTTCTCGGGGAGAGGCATTGTGCCAAACGACCAAACACCTGCCGGCTGGAATGTGGCCCATCGGCCAACCGGGGCGATCGGCCATGGCCCGGCCCTCGTCGTGGCGGTCGCGTCGATCGTCGGCCTGGCCGGCTTCCTGTACCCGTTCCTGTTGCCCCTCGTCGGGGGCGCGGCGACGACCGGGACGGGCGGCTACGCCGTCGTCGCCCCCCTCATCTTCGCCCTGCTCACCGCCTTCGCCGCCCTGGCCATCGTCGCCGAGCTGGGCGGCTCTGGCCTCGCCAACGCCAAGGTCGTCGCCCTGCTCGGCGTCCTCGTCGCCATCGACGCCACCCTGCGCCTGGTCCCCACCTTCCTCGGCGCCTCGCCCATCTTCCTCCTGATCATGCTGGTCGGCGCCGTCTTCGGTGCTTCGCTCGGCTTCCAGATGGGCGTCCTGACCCTCCTCCTCTCCGCCTTCCTCACGGGAGGCCTCGGCCCCTGGCTGCCCTACCAGATGCTCGCCGCCGGCTGGGTCGGCCTCACCGCCGGTTGGCTGCCCCGCCCGGCCTCGCCCCGCCGCCGCATCCTCCTCCTCGCCGCCTTCGGCGCCCTCTGGGGCTGGCTCTTCGGCGCCCTCCTGAACCTCTCCTTCTGGCCCTTCACCGCCGCCGGCATCGCCGCCCCCGGCGGACTCCTCTGGTCTCCCGGCCTCACCCTCCCCGAGACCGTCTCCCGCTACGCTCGCTTCTACCTCGCCACCTCCCTCGCCTACGACACCTTCCGCGCCCTCGGCAACGCCGCCCTCGTCCTCACCCTCGGCACCCCCATCTTCCGCGTCCTCGAACGCGCCCACGCCCGCTTCGCCTGGGAACCTTGGGAGGAGGCGGGGGAGGTGTGACTCGCCCCGCCGTCCTTGCCGCGATCTCGGGGTTCGCTTGATCTCGATTCAACGCCTCCGCCCGGTTTCCGGCCATGTACGAGGGAGGTGTCCGCCAGTGTGACTACTGGCTGTCGGGCAAGAATTGGAACGTTACTGTCGCCGAGGCGCCGGTGGCTCGTTGGAATATCGACGCTGGCTTTCTGGCCATAGTGTGGGGTAGTAAAAAGGCGACGAGTGAACACCAGATGAGTGATACGGAATCCGGATAAAGCGTCAATGTTCGATGCACATCGTAGGGGAGGACCTGTTGTACAGGCCGGGCCACGGCCACGCTTCATCCCGGTGAACCCCGGAGCTCCGATGTCCGAGTCATCAACCGGATTCCGTATGAGTTGCAGCAGAGGAGGAAAAGAACGGGTGGAGATGCGCGGTTCGGTGACCGAAGGAGAGCCTATCAACGACCCTATGGCCAGGGCCAATGCAGGACGAATATGCCCGTCCGGACACAGCGTACGGTCATTGACGCGTGATACCACGCGTATTACTATGGTGGTACAACCCCTGTTGCTTAGGCGGCAGGGTGCGAGACCGCCTTCGGGCGGTCTCTGCGTTTTTCCAACCGGTATGGAGTGGTGCTGATGTCTACTCCACAGGACCCGACGCCGCGTCCTAGGGCCAACATGTATGTGGACGGGTTCAACCTCTACCACGGGTGTTTTGACGACTCACAGAACCGAGTTGGCCGGGCCCATTGGCGCGACTACCGATGGCTCGACCTCGACGAGTTGTGTGCCAAACTGTTCCCCGGGTATCTGATCAACCACATTCACTACTTCACGGCTCTGGTGGACCCGCGACCCGACAATCCTGATAACCGCGCGCGCCAGCAAGTCTATATTCGGGCGCTGGAAACGATCTCCCACCTCACGGTCCACTACGGGCGATTTGCGACCAATGCCAAGTATCGGCCCCTCGCTGATCCCCAGGTCAAACGACCCATACCGCTCGACCCTCTCGAAATGGCCTACGTCATCGAGAGAAAGGAGAAGGGATCGGACGTCAACCTCGCCAGCCATCTGCTTCTCGATGGCTTCAAGCGGTCGTACGATGTTGCCCTGGTCATTACCAATGACTCTGACTTGGCGGAGCCGATCCGGATAGTCCGTGGAGAACTCGGGCTGCAGGTAGTCGTCGTTAATCCGAGAAAGAATCTCGCGTTTGACCTCAAAGGGATCGCTAATTCCTACAAGGAGATCCGCCAAGGAGTGCTGCGCGACTCCCAATTCCCCGAGACGCTGACCGACAAGAACGGGATCATCACAAAGCCTCCAACGTGGTGATGCCAACCGTCAGCGGCGAATCGCCCCCTTGATCGATGACATACACGAAACCGGCAGGCTCGTCATGTGATCGGCAGGCCAATAGCCCAGATATAGTCAATACCCCGTCGAACGAGCGAGTAATACGGATTCCGGGTGAACCGTTGATGTTCGATGCCCATCGTCGGGGAGGACCTCGTGTCCTCCCGGGCCACGATGGTGCGGCGCTCGGGTGACCACCGGTACTCCTGATGGTTGAGTGATCATCCGGATCCCGTAGAAGAGGCGAGTGCCGACCGGGCCCGGCGCGCGATCGAGCGTGTCCTACTGTCCGAAGGTGTCTCGGCTGCCGACGCGGACCGTCTCGCCCGCGCTTGGGTCCGACCTGGCAACTACCTGGCGGACGCCTGGCGACTCCCCCCCGCCCAGTTCGTCGTCGGCAACCCCCCGTACATCCGCCTTGAGGATGTCCCGTCTGCCGAGGCGACCGCCTATCGCGCCGCATACCCCACGATGCGTGGCCGCGCCGACCTCTACGTCGCCTTCTTCGAGGCCGCCCTGAGAGGGCTCAGGTCGGGCGGCATCTGTGCCTTCATCTGCGCCGATCGCTGGATGCTCAACCAGTACGGGACGGAGCTGCGCCGCCTCGTCGGCGCCGGCGACGCCGTGGAGACGGTAGTCGAGATGCACAAGGCGGCGGCGTTCGAGTCGGACGTCAGCGCCTACCCGGCGATCACGATCATACGGCGCGGC